>DRPD01000203.1 GCA_011374735.1 Thermopetrobacter sp. | reverse complement strand
GGTGCGGGCAGTCGCCGCGGGCCATCCGCAACCTGATCAAGGCCGGCTATCCGCCGGAGAAGCTGTATTACTACCGCGGCGGCATGCAGAACTGGCAGCTGCTGGGGTTGGCGGTTCAGCGGCCCAGCCCACGCACCGCCAACAACTGATGCGGGCATCAACACCACGCATCTCTTGCCGGGGGCATGGGTGACATCCACAGGGAGTAGGTATCATGAAACATCGCGCACGCACACTGACCGCCGCCTTGCTGGCTGGTGCGGGGGCGCTGGCCCTGATCCCCGCCGTGCCCCAGGCGATGGAAATCAAACAGGCCCAGGCCGCGGTGCCGGAAGACGACCCCACCAAGGAAACAACGCTGAAGGCGCTGACCGACCAGGTGGTCGATCACCTGACCCGGTTGCGCAACGGCGGCAAGGGCAACCAGCTGTCCACACCGGCCGACCTGCAGGCGGCCCTCACGGCGCTGGTGAAGAAAGCGCAGCAGGAAGGCCGCACCCGAACCGACATCCTGCAGCTGATCGACGAGGCGCTGAAAGAGCGTGGCAAATCGCTGCAGGATGTGATGTCCAACGCCGACAGCCGCACGGTGTTGCAACAGCTGGTGGCGCGGGCCGGCAACGCGACGACCAGCAGTGATGACCCTTTCCTGCGGCAGGTGACGAAAGAAGGTGAAGCCACCGTGATCACCGAAGGGGCCTCCGGCAAGGGCGAGAAGAAGACGGCCGGCAAGGTCATCGTCGTGCAGCGCGGCGATACGCTGACGACGCTGGCGGAGAAGCATTACGGCTCGATGAGCGCCTGGCGGAAGATTTTTGCGGCCAACAAGGGCAAGCTGAGCAATCCGAACCTGATTCCGGAGGGCATCAAGCTGCGGCTGCCATGACAACGTCTTGTTCCGGCCATCAATCGTTATATGATGGCCGGAACGACCTTGAGGCAACGGACGATGAGAAGGGGGCAGATGCGGCGTGGCGAAGAGGGCACTACGGCTCCATTCGCTTCTTCTGTGACGGGTGATGCGGAAAACCACAGCGACGAGCGATCATAAAACGCGAATGGCCGATGGCCAGACGGACACGGCGGCGCCGCGCGGAACGTTGAAAGGCGCCTTCGTCTCCATGTCCATCTTCGCCGCCTCGGCCGTTGTCGGCGGGGTGCTGGCCGGCTTGTGGCTGTCGTATCAGCGGGCACCGCGAGACACGGACGCCACGGCGCGGGCCGTTTCCGATACGCCGGCGGTGACGGCGCAACCCGCCACGAGCGGCGCGACACAGGCGCAACCTGCCGACCCTGGCGCGCCAGCGAGGCAGCCGGCCAACACCGCCACGCCACCGCAGCCACCGGCCAAGAGCGCCGAACAGGCGGCGCCGCCGATGCCGGAGGCGCCGGCCCTGCCGCCGATGGCGGCCTCCAAACCCGCCGCCCCCACGCCCGCCACGCCGCCACCCGTCGCCTCGGGTGGCGAGGATGCCGGCTCCGGCGCCACGGGCGCGGGCGACAGCACCGCCGCTGAAACGGGCCGGAAAAACGCGGCCGGCGGCGCTTCCGTTACGGCGGCGCCGGCGACCGCCGCGCCACCGGCCAGCGCCCGCGATGAAGACCCCGGGCCGTTGTCTTTGGAAATGGCCGACGCGCTGAACGATTCGGGGCACGTCATCGCCAGGGCGCAGACCCGGCGGATGATCGCCGCGGCGCGAAACCACGCCGGCGGCACCGCCAACGCCGCTCCCCCCGTGAAAACAGAGGTATCTCCCGTCACTGGCGCGGCCATACCGCCAACGCCAACGCCCGCCTCCCCGACCGCGATCGCCGGCAAGAAAGGGGGCGGCGCGCCTGATAAGGGCGCGGTGACGGCCAGCGCCGATCACGAGCGGGCGCTGGCCCCGAAGGTGGCGCGAGAACTCAATGACCGTGGCATGAAACTGGCGGCGCGCCCGGCGCCGGCAAACGACGCGGCGCTGGCCCCGCGAGTGGCGCGGGCGCTCAACGCGCGCGGCGTGAAGCTGGCGGCGCGCCCGGCACCGGCGACGGCCCACGATACCTTGAAGAAACTGACGGACACGGTGACGGAAGCGATCAACGCCACGCGGCCCAAAACGCCCGCCCAACCCCAGACGCCCGCGCGGCCCAAGACGGCAATAAACAAGCCCGCCGATCCCCTGAAAAAGTTGCAGGACACGGTGGCGGAAGCCATCAACCAGGGCGGCATCACGAAACCGGCCACGGCGGCCGGCGGCAAGACCGGCGATTCCGCGGGCTATGTGAAGCAGCTCGTGGAAAGCCCGGACACGTCATCGAAGGACGCCAATACCGCGCCGCAGGCCGGCCCGGACAAGAAGAAGGCGCGGCCGGCGCGCGATCGTTTCTATGTCCGCAACGGCAAACGCTATACGCGGGTGCGCAAGGGCGACACGCTGGCGGCCATCGCCCGCGCCGCCTATGGCACCGCCGCCGCGGTGGGGCGCATCCTGGCCGCCAACAAGGGACGCATCTCCGTCAGCGCCCTGAAGCCGGGCACCGAAATCTATCTGCCCAAGGCGGGCGCGGGGCCGAAGAAGGCGGTGAAGAAGAATAACCGGAAGCCCGCGCGCCCCGCGGGCAACAGAAAGACCGCCGCGACGAAGGCCAGGGCGCCGAAACGGGCGCCGCGCAGGCCGCGCAACTCACCGGCTCAAGCGGCGGGGGCGAAAAAGACGGCGGCGGGCGAGAAAAACAAGAAGAACAACGCGACGACGGGGCTTAACGCCCTGCTGCGCCCGCCCAAACCGCCGGCGGCGGAGCCGCCGAAGCCGAAGGTCATCACCAACTTCGGCCCCCGCAAGCCGCCGGACGCGCAATAAGCGCCGGGCCGCCCGGCCCGGCCCGACTTCGCGCTCTTCTTCATCCTCCTGATGAAAAAAACCGGAAGCGCCTTTCGCAAGGTGCTTCCGGTTCGCAGTCGAGGGAGGATCTCGTTTGTATGTGGCGACTTACTTCTTTTCGCCCTTGTCGCCACCGGTGGCCGCGCCCGCCGCGGCGCCGCCGATCTTGGCGAAGCTGTCCATCCACGTGGTCATCATCTTCATCCACGGGTTGGGATCCATCATCTTGGCCATGGCGTTGATGTAGCTGGTGTCGGTCATCATCTTCATGAAGGGCTCCAGCACCTTCGGGTCGGCCCACTTCATCATGGCCTGCACGTAGGCTGGATCGGTCATCATCTTGATGTAGGGCTCGATGACCTTCGGATCGACCATCCTGGCCATCATTTCCATGTAGCGCGGGTCGGTCATGATCTTGACATAGCCCTCGACCAGCTTCGGATCGGCCATCTTCATCATCATCTCGATGTAGCGCGGGTCCGTCATGACCTTGACGTAGCCCTCGATCATCTTCGGATCGGCCATCTTCATCAGCGTGTCGATGTAGGCCGGGTTGACCATCAGGTTCATCCAGTCGGTCATGAACTTCGGATCGAACATCTTGGCCAGGGAATCGGCCCAGTCACCGGCCGCCTGGGTGGCCGTGGCGGCGGCGTCGGCCGGCTTCTTTTCCTGGGCCATGGCCAGCGGAGCGGCAAGCCCCAGGCCCAGGGCCAGAGCGATCACGGAAATCTTTTTCATGGAGTCTCTTCCTTCCAATTCTGCGTTGCCTGTTGCACGAAACATTCGCGGGAGGGCTTGGCAACAGACCTCCCCGCTTTTTCAAGATATGGTTTCCGGTGCGCCACACTCGCCCCCGCACGCACCCGCAAACCCCCTGAACGCCGACGCCCGCTCAACATCACGTGGCGTCGGCTCATATATCTATATACGTATATTAGAATAAAATAAAGAGCCAAGACCGCGACATCCCGCCGCAAGGGCTGCCCGGCCTCTCATTCGGCCGCGGAATGATGCGCATAGGTGGCCCAGGAGGGCCGATAATCTTCATCGGCCTCATTGCCCCAACAGGCCCAACCGGCACGACGCCCACGGGCGAACAGCTCCAGATACGGGCCGGGACTGCACGCCTCGATGATGGCGTATTGTTCATCGGGCTTGCGCGAATGCTCCCGCTTGCGCGCGGCGATGAAATTGACCTGGCTGCGACCGGGGGCCAAGGTGCGCATGTTCTTTCCGCGCACCCCGAACAGCAGCAGCTCCGTGACATTGCGGAAATAGAAGCCAACGCCGCGCCCGTCCGGCCCGCCGTCCTTGCGGATCTTCTCCCAAACGATGTTGGTCTTGTAATCGAAGCCCCAGGCCTGCATGACCTTCAGCCCCTCCGGCAGCAGGGCGTTGGGCACCCACAGATAGAGATGGGCCTTCTGAGCCGCCGCCTCGGCCACCGGCAGCGCGCAAATCTCCTCCACGGACATGGTGGGATAGCGGGTCAGCCGCTTGTGCTCCGGCGCCATCTTGCCGGTGCGGTTCATGAACCGCCATGGTGGATCGGCCAGAATGGTGGTGTAGTTGCCCACGCCAGCGAATTCCAGCAAGTCCGCTCCGATCTCAGTCAGCCGCGCCGTCATCGACATAGGCCTCCTTCCTGATTCCGAACACGACGACGGGGCATCCGCCGCCTCCGCCGCCTTCCAGCCGCGGGATCAGTTTGTTCAGGTGCGTCGTGGAGGAGCCATAGCTCGGCCCCTTGCCGAGATTTCTGAAAATGTCCTCCAGTTCCGTGCAACGGGTGATGATGATGCCGACATCGATGGCCCGCAAATCGAACAGCAGCCGGAAATTGTTGAGGTCACGGTCATAGAATGGATCCTTGTTGTTCCACTCCACCTCCAGCGCGACGCGATTCTTGAAACAGTCCACGCCGTGCGTCGGCGTTTCATATTCCTCCTCATCGACGACGATTTTGGTATTGAAAGACTTTTCCGTCCAACCACGTTTGTAAAACTCGCCGTCCAGCTTGTTGGCGATGGGGGATTTTCGCCCGCCCGGGGTCAGAATGTCGCTTTTGAGCAGGCGGAACCCCTTGAGCACATCGATGATGTCTTTCCATTCCTCAGGATGGGCGGCGGCGAGAATGGCCAAGCCATTGCGCCATTCGCGCACGTCGTATCTGGCGGTGATGTCCTCCGGCACGATGTTCATAATATGTTCTCATAACGATTCAGGCTGAAGATAGCAACCGCTGGCGATTCCCGCCATGTGATTATCCACAGGCGGCCCACTCGATGCGGGCGGTGGGGGCGCAGCGGGTGCAGGCGCCGCACATGGTTTCCGTCATCTCGATGCGGCGCACCCGGCCCTTCTTCTCCAGCAGCTCCAGCATCGGCAGCACGGCGGCGGGTTCGGCCCCGACATGGGCCGCGATGTCGGCCAGCGGCGCGGGGCCGTGTTCCTTCAGATAGCCGTGGATGGCCGACAACATCGGCTTCAGCCCGCCTTCAGGGGCTGGCCGGAGACGGGCATGACGCCGCGCCGGCCAAGATGGCGGACGAACAGCAGCATGGCGGCCATGCCGGCGATGTTCAGCCCGATCCACAAGGCCGACGTGGCCGGATGGGCGGCGAAGGTGGCGGCCTGATAGAACGTGACGGCGGCCACCCAGGCCACCGACGTGCTCCACAGCCCGGCGAACAGCGCCCAGCGCAAGCCGGCCTCGCGGGTGATCGCCCCGAATACCGCCACGCAAGGGAAATACAGCAGCACGAACAGCATGTAGGCGAAGGCCCCTGCCCTGCCGTCGAAGCGCCGAACCATGGCGCCGATGGCGGCGGCCTCCACGCCTTGCCGCGCGGCCACCTTCTTCACGTCGCCGGAGGCGGCGGACAGCCCCAGCGGGTCGAGCAGCGCGTCCTT
>DRPD01000202.1 GCA_011374735.1 Thermopetrobacter sp. | reverse complement strand
GCCCGCGCCGCCGGTCACGCCAACATTGAACTCAGGCAAGGGCGGCTGGAGGCCCTGCCGGTGGAGGACGCTTGTGCCGACTGGGTATTCTCCAACTGCGTCATCAACCTCGCCGCCGACAAGAATGCCGTGTTCGCCGAGATCGCCCGCGTGCTGAAGCCCGGCGGGCGCCTGCTCATTTCCGACATCGTGGCCGAGGATCTGCCCGACTGGGTGGGGATGCACGCCGATCTGTATGCCGCCTGTCTTTCCGGCGCGCTGTCGCCGGCCGATTACCTGCGCGCCGCGCAGGAGGCGGGGCTGCATGAGACGCGGATCGTCGATACCTTGCGCTACGACGCCGCGGCCATTCGCCAGCTGGTGCAGGAAGAGCTGCCGGTGGCGCTCGACGAACTGGCCGGGCGCTTCGGCCTGTCGCGAAAAGAGATGCTGGACAAGGCGGTGGCCGATCTTGAGGGGAAGATCACCGCCATCAAGCTCACCGGCGTCAAACCGGTGGGCTGAGCCTCACACCACCGGGGCGCCGTAGCCAGCGGAGTAGGGCACGGGGCCGGAGAAGGCGATGACGTCGCCGTCTTCGAGAAATTCATCGACGTTCGGCGGGCCTTTCAGGCTCGGCGTCACGTCGCGGCCGTTGCGCAGGATGAGGAACACCTTGTCCAGCGGAATGTCGAGGCGCTTCACGATGTCGGCGATGGTGTCGCCCGGCTGAAGCTCCAGCGCCACGATGCGCGGCTGGCCGGGGCCGCAGATGGCGTTGAACATCCGCACCTCGACCCGGATGACGGCGTCGCGCCGGTTGTGCCCCAATGCGCTCATGGAGCGGAAGGTAATGGCACAGACGGGTCGGCTCAAGAGGGCATGATGGCCGGCTTGCCGTCCTGGATGCCGATCACCATCTGGCCGGCCAGCAGCTTCTGCGCCAGATCGCCGAACACCGCGCGGCGCCAGCCTTGCAGCGCCGGCACGTCCGTCTCGCCCGCCGCGATGCGCTCCAGATCGGCGGCCGGGGCGATCAGCTTCGGCGCGATGCGCTCGCGCTCGCTGACGATCTTCAGGGCCAGCTTCAGGATGTCGGCCTTCGCGCCGGCGCCTTCCGGCGGTTGCGGCTTGCCTCTGGCCGGTTGCGGCAGGGCGTCTTCGGGCAGGGCCTGCACCTCGGCGATCACCTTCAGCAGGGCGCGGCCGGTGGCGCTTCTGGCCTGGCCCGGCGAGATGCTGCGCAGCGCGGCCAGCTGCCGTTCGTCGGCCGGCAGCTGGGTGGCCAGCTCGATGAGCGCCTCGTCCTTCAGCACCCGGCGGCGGGGCATGTCGCGCGCCTGCGCCTCGCGCTCGCGCCAGGCGGCGAGCGCGCGCAGGGCGGCCAGCTGGCGCGGCTTGCGCAGCCGCGCCTTGAGGCGCTTCCAGGCGTCTTCCGGGTGCTGGGCGTAGGTGGCGGGGCTGGCCAGGATGTCCATCTCCTCCTTCAGCCACGGCTCGCGGCCGGAGCGGCGGATCATCCCGCACAGCTTCTCGAAGATCACCCGCAGGTGGGTGACATCGGCGATGGCGTAGCTCAGCTGCTGCTCGGTGAGCGGGCGGCGCGCCCAATCGGTGAAGCGCGAGGACTTGTCGATGGAGGCCTTGGCCAGCCGGTTGACCAGCTGCTCATAACCCACCTGATCGCCGAAGCCGCAGACCATGGCCGCGATCTGGGTGTCGAACAGCGGATGCGGGATGACAGCGGCCAGATGGTGGAAGATCTCGATGTCCTGACGCCCGGCGTGGAACACCTTCAGCACGTTG
>DRPD01000201.1 GCA_011374735.1 Thermopetrobacter sp. | reverse complement strand
GGCGGGGAGGTAAGCGGGGCGAGCGGCGTCATGCAGCTGGCGCACCAGATCGTCGCGGCGCGCCGAGAGGCTGCGGTTTTCCCCATGGCGGCGATACAGGAACAAGGGCGCGCCGAAACGTGTTCCGTGATGCCCGGCCGCGGCCAGCCTCTGCCACAGCGCCCAGTCCTCGCCGCGGGTGACCGCCGCCGGAAAGCCGCCCACTTCCTTGAAGGCGGCGGCCCTGATCAACGCGGTGACGCTTGGATGATTGCTCCACAACAGGTCGTAGGCGTTGTAGTCCTGACATTGCCAGAGCAACTCCTTGCCACCGAAGAAGCGTTGATCGGGATAGGCGTAGGCGGCCGCCGGGTTGGCCTTCAACCACCACAACAGCAGGGTGACGGCGTGTTCATGCAGCAGATCGTCGGCATCCAGAAACAGCAGATAGTCGGCTTCCGCCGCTTGTTCGGCGCCACGGTTGCGCGCCGCCGCCGGCCCGGCGTTGGGCTGACGAATGACGCGCATCCGCCGCCCCGCCAGACGTTCCAGACACGCTGACGTCCTGGCGTCATCGGAGCCATCATCGACGATGATGATCTCGATGTCGCGATAGGATTGCCGCTGCACGGAGGCGATCGTGTCGTCGATGTGCGCATGGCAGTCGTGGCAGGGAACGATGACCGCCACCCGCCCCGCGCCTTCCAGCCGCGGCAGGATCTCCCGCACGATGTCGCCCAGCGGACGCCCGGCTCCATCAATGAGATCGCCGACCACCGACTGCCACGCCGCCGTTGACGCGTTCTGCGGCTGATGGAACGGGCGCGTGAAGGGCAGCAGTGGCGCCACCTGGTCATGCCAAAAATCGCGCAACGAACGGCCGGAGGCCAGCACGCCCTCTCGCAGGCCGTTGAAATCCCCGGCCCGCAACAATCTCAGCGCCGTTCCCGCCTTGCGCGATGTGGAGCGCACCAAAATGTCAAACCGCGCCCGCAACCGCCCCCGGCCGCCTTCTTCCGGCATTGAATGTCTTCTCCATGCGTTTGCCGCTCGCGTTGCGTGTCATAAACCGGCGCCGGGCCTGGTTGGAAGAGACTTTATCGCGCCGGCGGCAATCACCGGCGCCCGGGCGGTCTCCATATGCCTGCCGGCCTGCGGCGCTGGGCCGGGCAACCTCGCGTCCATCGCCTTCGGACATTCCCGCCGCCTCATTCTCAAGGATCGTCAACGCGCCCGATGAGGGCGCCGCCAGACGATGCTGCCTGAGAAGCGCGGCGATGATGAGGCCATCGACGAGCTTCCCGGCGCAAGGGACGGGACAACCGCCACCCCTTCTCAAGGTTCACCGGTTTGCGGAAGCCGGCGCCGCGACCGCGGCTGGCGGAGAGGGAGGGATTCGAACCCTCGGTGCCCAGGGGGCACAACGGTTTTCGAGACCGCCCCGTTCGACCACTCCGGCACCTCTCCTGAAGCGATGCGCGTGGCTGGTGGGGAGATAGCGCATGCGGGCCGCCGCAACAAGAGGCAAGGGCGCTTGACAACGCGGCGTGGGGCGGGGCATGTAACGCGCCTGATATCGAGATGCAGCAGCGGGGGCGAGACCCCCCTTCCGCCGGCTCAGGCCAACGAACGAGAACGACAAGGAAGC
>DRPD01000200.1 GCA_011374735.1 Thermopetrobacter sp. | reverse complement strand
TGGAAACCGCGCTTCGACGGCGAGGAGCGCCCGGCCGGTTCCGTCGAGGGCGGCGGGATCACCGTCATTCCCGACATGATGTCGCTCATCGGCTGCTCCGGCGAGGAGTTCGCCGCCGTGCTCGAGACGCTGGGCTATCGCAAGGAGGAGCGCCCCCTGCCGCCGGCCGAACCGGAAACGCAAGACGAGGCCGCTGGGACCGGAGAGCAATCCGCCGAACCGGCGGTGCTGGAGGTCTGGTGGCCCGACGGCACCGGCCCGTTCCGCCGCCAGCGGCGCAAGGGCGATGGCGGGAAGCGCCGCAAGCCGGCGGCGCAGCGCGCGCCGGGGAAGGCCGCCGCGAAACCCCGCCCGGCCCGGCCGCGCCGCGACAGGCAACCCGATCCCGATTCACCCTTCGCCGTGCTGCAACAGCTGAAGGAGAGGCGCAAGGACACATGAGCCGCGCCACGCGCCCGGCCAGCGCCGAAGTCCCCGCCGGCCAGCGCCTCGACGTCTGGCTGTTCCGCGCCCGCCTGTGCAAGTCGCGCGCCCTGGCCGGGCGGCTGGTGACGGCCGGTCATGTGCGGCTCAATCGCCGCAAGGTGAAGCGCCCCGCCGCGTGGGTGCGCCCCGAGGATGTGCTGACCATCGTCCATCACGGCCGGGTCAGGGTGCTGCGCGTCATCGCGCTGCCGGCCCGCCGCGGCCCGGCGCGGGAGGCCGCCGCTTCCTATGAAGAACTGTGAAGGGCCGTGTTCACCGCTGGCAGCGCGGGCAATGAAAGGTGCCGCGCCCCGCTTGCGTGAAGCGCCGCACCACGCCGTCGCAAGCGGCGCGCACGCATGGCCGTCCCGCCCGGTCATAGACCGCGAAGCGCTGCTGAAAGGCCCCCGCCTCGCCGTCCACCCGGGCGTGATCGCGCAACGTGGAGCCGCCCGCCGCGATGGCCTCCGCGATCACCTCATGAATCGCCGCCACCAGCCGCGCGGTGCGTTTCAGCCCCAGCGCCCCGGCCCGCCGCTTCGGCGAGATGCGGGCCCGAAACAGCGCCTCGCAGACATAGATGTTGCCCAGCCCGGCGATCACCGCCTGATCGAGCAGCGCCGTCTTCACCGGCCCGCGCCGCCCCATGAGCCGCGCCGCCAGTTGCGCCGCCGTGACCGCCGCCGGCTCCGGCCCCAGCTTCGCCAGCATCGGATGGGCCGCCGGATCGGCGCACAGATCGAAGAACCCGAAGCGCCGCGGATCGGTATAGACGAGGCGCGTGCCGTCATCGAGATCGAGCCGCAGATGATCGTGCGGCCCCGCCTGCCGCCCCGCCGCGCCGTGAAAATAGAACTCCCCCAGCCCGTGCGCCGCGCCGGTGGGCGGCAACACCGTGAAACGCCCGCTCATCCCCAAGTGCGAGATCATGCACCGGCCGCCGTCGAGCCGCCACAGCAGGTATTTGGCCCGCCGCTCCAGCCGCTCGATGCGCGCCCCGCTCAGCGCCTGCCCGAAGCCCTCCGGCCACGGCAGGCGCAGCCGCTGGCCGGAGGTGCGCACCGCGACGATGCGCCGCCCCGTCACATGCGGCGCCAGCCCGCGCCGCACCGTCTCCACTTCCGGCAATTCCGGCATCGCCCGCCTTATCGTGCTAAGAACACCCCGCGAAGGGAGTGACCATGCCATGTCCACACCGCTTCGGCCGACCCCCGGCGTTAGCCTGTGCCTGTTTGGCCATGAAGGGGTGCTGATCGTCAAGCGCGCCCGCGCCCCCTATGCCGGCTTGTGGA
>DRPD01000199.1 GCA_011374735.1 Thermopetrobacter sp. | reverse complement strand
GCGAGCCATGCCCAATACACGCACGGCCAGGAAGGCGATGCGCCAGAGCCGGCGCCGCACCATGATCAACAAGGCGCGCAAGTCGCGGGTGCGCACCTTCGTGCGCAAGGTGGAGCGGGCCATCGCGGCGGGCGACGCGGATGCGGCGCGCGAGGCGCTGAAGGCGGCGCAGCCGGAGCTCATGCGCGGCGCGCGGAAGGGCATCATGCACAAGAACACGGCGGCGCGCAAAATCTCGCGGTTGAGCCGCCGCATCAAGGCGCTCGGCGCCTGAGCCTCCTTCTCCTTCCTGTCATCGATGTGACCACACGGCGGCCGCAATCTCTGCTAAGCTGGCGGCCATGTGGGTGCTGACGAGATTGCGCGGGCTGTTCGCCCCGTCCGATGCGGCGCGCTTGCGCCGCGCCGTGGCGCGGGCGCGGCTGGCGCTGTTCGCGGAGCGGCTGTGGCTGGCGCTGTGGCCGCTGGCGATGGTGGCCGGGGCGTTCCTGCTCTATCTGATGTCGCCGTTGCCGTTGTGGCTGCCCGGCTGGGCGAAGGCGCTGGCGGCGCTGGCGGCGCTGCTGGCGGCGGCGTGGCAGGCGCGGCATCCGCTCAGCCTGCGCTGGCCGGGCGAAGAGGAGGCGCTGGCGCGCATCGAGGCGGCGTCGGGGCTGGCCCATCAGCCGTTGCGCACGCTGAGGGACGAGCTGGCGGGGCCGGCGCCGGGGCGGCCGGAATCGGGTGCCCTGTGGCGGGCCCATCGCCGCCGCCTGCGCCGCCTGCTGCGCCACTTGCGGGCCGGCTGGCCGCGCTCTCACGTTCCGCGGCGCGATCCCTTCGCGTGGCGCAACGCGCTGGCGCTGGCGCTGATCGTGGCGCTGTTGGCCGGGGGGCTCGGCCGGTTGCCTCACAACTGGCGGGTGGCGCTGGCGTGGCCGTTCACCGCGCCGGCGGCGCAGAGCCTCGACGCCTGGCTCGATCCGCCGGCCTACAGCGGCAAGCCGCCGCTGGTGCTGGCCGGCGGGCGGGCCGGGATGCGGGCTCCCGACGGGCCGGTGACGGCGCCGCGGGGCACGAAGCTGGTGGTGCGGGTGACCGGCGGCGCATCGGCGCGGCTGGCGCTCTACGCGCTGAAGGATGGTGGCGCGGCGGGCGAGGAGCTGGCCGCGCATGCCATGAAACCGCTGGCGGGGGAGGCGGCGCATCAGTTGAGCGTGCCGCTGACCCGATCGGTGGTGGCGGTGGTGCAAGCCGGCGGCGAACTGGCGCGCTGGCCGATCGTCATCACGCCGGACGCGCCACCGGTGGCCGAACTGACGCGACCGCCGGGCACGACGGCGGCCGGGGCGCTGGTGCTTCATTGGCGGGTGGCCGACGATCATGGCGTGGCACGCTTGCGGGCCCGGTTCTCGCTGGCGGAGAAGCAGGCACGCGGGGCTGAGAAGCCGTTGCGTTTCAAGCCGCCGGATTACGCCATCGCGCTGAACGCGCTTCATCCGAAGCGGGCGGCGGGTAAACACGTGCAGGCGCTGGCGGCGCACCCGTGGGCCGGGTTGATGGTGACGCTGCGCCTGCGGGCCAGCGATCAGGCCGGGCAGCATGGGGATTCGCGGCCCCACCGGCTGCGGCTGCCCGAACGGCGGTTCGTCAAGCCGCTGGCCCGGGCCGTCATCGAGCAGCGTCAGCGGTTGATCCTGCACCCCGATGCGTCGCGGCGCATCGCGGCGGTGCTGGCGGCGCTGCTGGCCTGGCCGGAGGGGATTGTCGCGAGCTCCGATGTCTATCTCGGCGTGCGGCAGGCGGCGTTGCGGCTGTATCGGGCCGGGACGCGAGAGGTGAAAAAGCGCCTGGTGGGCGAATTGTGGGAACTGGCGGTGCGCATCGAGGATGGCGATCTGGCCGATGCGGAACAGGCGCTGGAGGCGGCGCGCAAGGCATTGCAGCAGGCGTTGCGCGATGGCGCGTCCGAGCGTGAGATCAAGCGGCTGACGCAGCGCCTGCGCGAAGCCATGACCCGCTATCTGCAACAGATGGCGCGGCGCATGAACGAGCAGGCGCGGCGGCGGCCTGACGGGACGGCCGATCCGAACGCCCGCATGGTGACGCCGCGGGACTTGCAGAAGATGCTCGATCGCATCGAGCAGCTGGCGCGAAGCGGCGCGAAGGACGCGGCGCGGCGGTTGCTGGCGGAGCTGGACAGCATCATGAAGAGCCTGCAGGCGGGCCGCATGGAGCCGCCACGGCCACCGACGCCGCAGGAGCGGGCGCTGGGAGAGGTGCAGCGGATGATCCGCGAACAGCAGCGGCTGATGGACGAGACGTGGCGCATCCGCCCCGGCGATGGCAGCGGGCGGCGGCCGGGCCAGCCGGGGCAAGGCCGGCCCGGGGCGGGGCGGCAAGGTGGCGAGGATCGGAACTTCGGCGAGCTGGCCCGGCGGCAGGGGCAGTTGCGCGACCGGCTCCGGGACATGCTGGAGCGCTTGCGGCGCGGCGGCGGGCAGGCGCCTGAAACCCTGAACCGCTCCGGCGAATCGATGGGCGGCGCGGCGCGGGCGTTGCGGGGGGCGCGGCGCGGCCGGGCGTTGCGGGAGCAGGCGGAGGCGCTGCGCGCCTTGCGCGACGGGGCGCGCGGGCTGGCGCGGCAGGTGGCGCGGCAGCGGCAAGGGCGCGGGCGGCCCGGGCGGCTGGGGCGCGGGCGGGGTGCCGACCCGCTGGGCCGGCCGCTGTCGCGGTTCGGCGAAGACTTCGGCACGCGCGAGCGCATGGTGCCCGACGAACGGGCGGTGGAGCGGGCGCGGCGCATTCTGGAGGCGTTGCGCAAGCGGGCCAACGACCCGGCCCGGCCGGCGGACGAACGCGATTACATCGAACGGCTGCTGAAGGGGCTGTTCTGAGAGAGCGGTCGAAGACTTTCGATGAGCCGGGGTGTGAGCCGGACAAAAAGCCTGGCCAGGAACCGCCAATGGCGAAAACTCGCCAGTGGCGTGTTTCTCAAGACATGTTGAATGGAATCACCGTCAGAAGTGCCGTTCGCGCACCTGATTCTCAACGCCTTGCCTTGTGGTGAAGCGGCTTTTGTTCGATCAAAGCCTGCCGGGTTTATTGATTGAGCGCGAAGGCCGGCTCACAACGTTTTTTCGTAGACCCGGTAGGTCTTGTATGGCGCGGCCTGCACCGCCTCGATGATGCGGCGCATCGGCTTGTTGCTCTCCAGCACCCATGACAGCTCGGCCCGCTTCACGCCGCGCTTGGAATGATGATCGCGGATGGTGTCGATGATGGCGACGGTGAGGGCGGCGCCAATGGCCGATTTCTGATACTGGCGGCGCACGCCCATCAGGGCCAGGCGCACGGTATGCGGGGGGCCGGCGAATTTGGCGCGGCGGATCAGTTTCAGCCAGTTGAACGGCAGCAGGCGGCCGTTGAAGTCGCCGATCCAGCGGTTGATGTCCGGCATGACGACGGCCATGGCGGCCGGCCGGCCGTCGATCTCGGCGATGACCACGTCCTCCTCCACCATGATCCAGCGCATGATGTCGCCCAGCTGCTTCATCTCCGCCTCGGTGAACGGCACGAAGCCCCAGTTGTCGCGCCACGAATCGTTGAAGATGTCGCGCAGGACATCGAGCTCCGCCGCCAGGTTCTTCCTGACGGCGAAGCGCACCTTCAGGCGGCCCTTGTCCTTCAGCCGTCGCAGCATCCGGAGCATGGATTCCGGGGCCTCGGTCAATTGGTCATAGAGGTAGGCATACAGATCCATCGCCTTGGCGTAGCCGCAGGCCCTGACATGCGCATCATACCAGGGCCGGGCGTGGTTCATCATCACCACCGGCGGGGTGTCGAAGCCGTCCACCAGCAGGCCGCTTTCCTCGTTGATGGAGAAGCTGAAGGGCCCCCGGGCGCGGGCCATGCCCTTGGCCCGCAGCCAGTTCCCGGCGGCCTCGAGCAGGGCGCGGAAGACCCTCACGTCGTCGATGGCGTCGAGAAAGCCGAAGAAGCCGGTGGCGTCTTCGTGCCGTCGCAGGTGCAGGTGGTTGAGGTGGGCGGAAATGCGGCCGACCGGCCGGCCGTCCCGCTCCGCCAGGAACAGTTGCGCCTCGCCGTGGTCGAAGAAGGGATTGTGCCTCACCGACAGATGCATGCGGCGCTCCACGTCCAGCGGCGGCACCCAGGCGGGATCGTCGGCGAACACGGCGTGCGGCAGGCGGATGAAGGCCTTCAGATCGCGCTTGTTCTCAACGGGCCGGATGGTCGGGTCGCTCATGATCGACGGGCCTCTTGATGCGAATGGCGATTGACGCTTGCGGGGTTTCTTCCTCATATCATACCAGAATGCATGAAAGACCACCCACCGCCCCGCACCCCCACCCAACCCCCAATTATGAGCAACAAGGGCTTGGGTGGGGGCGCGGGGCGGTTTTACCGGTCAGCCTTTGCGTAAACTGGTATCACTCCATGATCGCGGACAACAGGGACAATCCGGTCGCCCCCAGCCTCGGCCAGCGCCTGTTTCGGCGGCTGGCCCAGCGCTGGTTCCGGCTGACGCGGGCGCTGACCCTGGGGGTGCGGGCGCTGGTGCTGGACGATGACGGACGGGTGCTGCTGATCCGCGCCACCTACTGGCCGGGCTGGCAGCTGCCCGGCGGTGGCGTGGAGCGCGGCGAGACGGTGCTCGAGGCGTTGCGCCGCGAGCTGATGGAGGAAGCGGGCATCGAACTCAGCGGCGCGCCGGAGCTGTTCGCGGTCTATTCGAGCGCGCCGGTGTTTCCGAACGATCACGTGCTGCTGTATGTGGTGCGCCCGGGTGGTTATGAACGCAAGGCTTGGCGGCCGACGCGGGAGATCGCGGCAGCGGAGTTCTTCGCGCCCGATGCGCTGCCGGAGGATGTGCAACCGGGGGCGCGGCGGCGCATCGCGGAGGTGCTGGACGGCGTGGCGGTGGACGCCACATGGCGGGAGTGACGGGCGGTGGCAGAAGCGTTCGAGCTGCGCAACGAAGTGGCCGACGGGGCGGCGGCGGATGCGCTGCTGGACGCCGCTTTCGGGATCGACCGGCGGCTGAAGGCGTCCTACCGCCTGCGCGAGGGCAACCGGCCGCTGACGGAGGGGGCGCTGGCGGCGTATGCCGGGGCGCGGCTGGCCGGGCTGATCAGCTTCTGGCCGGTGGTGATCGCGCCGCTGGGGCGGCCGGCGCTGCTGCTGGGGCCGATCGCCGTGCATCCGGACTTTCAGGGCGCGGGGCTGGGCAGCCGGCTGATGCGCGCGGGGCTGGAGGCGGTGGGCGCAGCCGGGCACGATCTGGTGTTTCTGGTCGGCGACGAGCCGTTCTACGGCCGCTTCGGCTTCAGGCCGGTGCGCGAAGGGCGGATCGAGCTGCCCGGGCCGTTCGATCCCGAACGGTTGCTGTATCGGGAATTGACACCAGGCGCGCTGGGCGAGGCGGCCGGCCTGCTCATCGCCGCGCACCGCTTCGGCGCGCCGGATGCATGAAGCCCCCGCCCGGCTTGTTTCACGGGCTCCTTGAATGTCAAGGGTGAAACCGCTTCGCGGCGGCCCGTCGGGCCGCCCTTGACATTCAAGGAGCCCGTGAAAAGACTGGCAAAGAAGCGCCAATGGCGAAACATCGCCATTGGCGCTTCTCCAATTCTAGCCAGGATCAGTCGTATTTCTTCCATAGCGGATCGCCGCTCAACGCGCTGTCGATGAACTCCCGGTGGGCCTTCAGCGCCGCTTCGTCGAGCGGGTCGGGCAGGGGCGTGGGGCGGGCGGCGTGGCGGCGGGCGGTGGCGCCGGGCCGCGCGTCTTCGCCGCCGGGCGGCGGCGCGGCGGTTTCGGCATCCAGCACCAGGCCGATCTGGCGGCCGCCGATGAGCTCCAGATACACTTCGGCCAGCAGGTGGGCGTCGATCAGCGCGCCGTGCAGGTCGCGCTTCGACAGGTCGATGCCGAAGCGCCGGCACAGGGCGTCGAGATTGGCCGGGGCGCCGGGGAACTTGCGCCGGGCCATCACCAGGGTGTCGATGCAACGCGCCCGCGGGATCGGATCGTGGCCCAGCTGCCCCAGTTCGTGGTTGAGGAAGGCGCGGTCGAACTCGGCGTTGTGGATGATGAGCGGGGCGTCGCCGATGAAGGCGAGAAAGTCATCGGCGACGTCGGCGAACGGCGGCTTGTCGGCCAGGAACTCCCCGCTGATGCCGTGGATGTTCTGCGCCTCGATGGGGATGTCGCGTTCGGGGTTGATGTAGACGTGAAAGGTGTTGCCGGTGGGCAGATGGTTGACGAGCTCCACGGCGCCGATCTCGATGATCCGGTGGCCGTCGGCCGGTTTCAGGCCGGTGGTTTCCGTGTCGAGGCAGATCTCGCGGGTCATGTCGTCTCCCCGTCCAGCGGCTTGAAGTGCTTCGACAGCTTCAGGCCCTGTTTCTGGTAGTTCGAGCCGATGCCGGCGCCATAGACGAACTCCGGCTGTTCGCTCAGGCGCTCATAGATCAGCCGGCCGATGATCTGGCCGTCCTCGAGAATGAACGGCACCTCGTGGGAGCGCACCTCCAGCACCGCGCGCGCCCCCTCGCCGCCGCCCGCCGCATGGCCGAAGCCGGGGTCGAAGAAGCCTGCGTAATGCACCCGGAACTCGCCGACCAGCGGATTGATGGGCACCATCTCCGCCGCCCAGTCCGGCGGGATGCGCACCGCCTCCCTGGAGGCCAGGATGTAGAACTCGTCCGGGTCGAGCACCAGCGGGCCGGGGCGGGTGATGGGCTCGAAGAAGTCCAGCGGATCGAGCGCGCCCTTCGCATCCACGTCGATCAGCCCGGCATGGCGGCGGGCCCGGAAGCCGATGGGGCTGGTCATGTCGGCGCCGGCCAGATCGACGCGCAGGGCCAGCCCGCCGTCGATGTCGGCCGCGCCGCCGGCCAGCAGCGGCTGGGCGGCGTTCAAGGCCCTGAGCTCCGCGTCGGAGCCGCCGGCCGGACCGGCGCGAAAACGGAGCTGGGCCAGCCGCGAGCCGGCGCGCACGAGAATGGGGAAGGTGCGCGGCGACACCTCGGCATACAGCGGGCCGTCATAGCCGGCCGGCACCTGATCGAAGGCCGCGCCGTGTTCGGTGATGATGCGGGTGAACACGTCGATGCGGCCGGTGGAGCTTTTCGGGTTGGCGGCGGCGGCGATCCCCGGCGGCAGGCGGAGGCTTTCGCGCAGGGCGATGATGTAGACGCAGCCGGTTTCCAGCACCGCGCCGCCCTCGAGCGTCATGTCGTGCAAAGCCAGCTCGCGCAGCCGTTCGGCCATGGTGCGCCGGCCGGGCAGGAAGGAGGCGCGCACCCGCCAGGCGCGCTGGCCGAGGCGCAGGTCGAGGCTGGCCGGCTGCACCTGATCGGCATCGAGCGGGGTATCGCAGACGATGTGACCGTCTTCACACAGGCGGCGGATGGCATGGGCCGGCAGGATGCCGCGCTTCGCTCTTGCCCGCATGGCCTTGTTCATCGCCACCTCCCTTCTCCCTTCAATGTTTTGCCGGGAAAACGGGAAGCGGCGCAAGCGCTCTTCAACAGCTTTTGCCGGTCAGGCCAGCGCGCCCAGCGTCCATAGCAAGACGGCCTTCTGGGCGTGGATGCGGTTTTCCGCCTCGTCCAGCACCACCGATCGCGGCCCGTCGAGCACCGCGTCGGTCACCTCCTCGCCGCGGTGGGCCGGCAGGCAGTGCATGAACACCGCATCGGGTTTCGCCCCGGCCATCAACGCCTCGTTGACCTGATAGGGCGCGAAGGTTTCAAGCGCGGCGCGGTGCTTCGCCTCGTCCTCGTGCATCGACACCCAGGCGTCGGTGATGACGCAATCGGCGCCTTTCACCGCCTTTTCGGCGTCATGGGTGATCTCGATGGCGCCCGGCTGAGCGGAGGCGAAGGCCATCACATCGGGGTGCGGCTTCAGGCCCGGCGGGGCGGCTATGACGAAATGCATGCCCAACAGCGCGGCGGCCTCGATCCATGAATGGGTGACGTTGTTGATATCACCCAGCCAGGCCACCTTTAGCCCCTGAAACGCCTTGCCGTGTTCGCGCAAGGTCAGCAGGTCGGCCATGATCTGGCAGGGATGGGAATGGTCGGTCAGGCCGTTGATGACCGGCACGGCGGCATGCTTAGCCAGCTCCTCGATGGTGGCAT
>DRPD01000198.1 GCA_011374735.1 Thermopetrobacter sp. | reverse complement strand
TATTTGTATTCCACCTCGAGAATTTCATAGGACTTGCCGCCGCCGGGGGTGTTGACCTCCACCGAGTCGCCCGCTTCCTTGCCGATGAGGGCGCGGGCGATGGGCGAGGAGATGGAAATCTTGCCCTTGGAGACATCGGCCTCGAAATCGCCGACGATCTGGTAGGTGACTTCCTTTTCGGTGTCTTCGTCCACCAGCTTCACCGTGGCGCCGAACTGCACCTTGTCGCCGGAGAGATTGGACACATCGATGACCTCGGCGCGGGAGAGCTTGTCTTCCAGCTCCATGACGCGGGCCTCGTTCCAGCCCTGCTGCTCCTTGGCGGCGTGATATTCGGCGTTTTCCGACAGATCGCCATGGGCGCGCGCGGTGGCGATCGCCTTGACGATCTCGGCCCGCTTCACGGTCTTCAGATGTTTCAGCTCTTCCTTCAGCGCCTCGTATGCGCTGACGGTCATCGGCACCTTGTTCATCTCGCTCACACCGCATTGCGTCTGGTTGAACACACCGCCACATCCTCCACCGATTCACGAAAAACCGGCGGCGCATGCATCCGCTTGTCTGTGGCGATGACACTGCACGCTCCCGTTGTCGGGGCCGCACATTCATATAGAACCCGGCCTGAAACTTCAAGACCGTCCACGGCTGGCGGCGGCGCTCACTCCCGCGGCAGCAATTTCAGCGTCCGGCCCGCTTGCGGGGCGTTCCCACCGAACGGCAGCTTCCGATAGCGGCCCTTCGCCCAATCCTGTTTCAGATCCTCGAAATAGGCCGCCTTCAGGTGACCGGCCTGGCCCGGCGCGAAGATGAACAGGTTGGCGCCGCCTTGGCCCATCTCGAAGATGTGGCGCAGGGAGGCGGCGTGGGTGGTGGCGAACTCCAGGCCCATGCGCGGCGTCTTGTAGTTGGAGACATTGACGGTGTGCGGCCCGCCGTTGCGCTCCACGCGCACGTTGAACCACTTGTCGAACACGGGGAAGCGGCCCAGCGGGCGGTGCTCGAACACGGCGGCGTGGGCCTCGCCCCAACGCCATTGCTTCATGTCGCCGCCGAACCGCGCGCGGATGTCGGTGAGCGCCACGCGCAGGGCCTCGGCCACCAGCCGCGGGCATTGGTCCGTGGCGGTGTCCTTCAGCGCGTTGGCGCACCACACCCCCTGCCCGCTCAGGTTCGTCAGCACGTTCTTCAGGAAACGCGGCTTCAGGCGGTTCTTCCGCGTCGGGTTGGGGTGTTCCTCGCGCAGCACCATTTCCAGCAGGCGGTCATGCCAGACGGCGAAGATGAGCATTTCCGCCCCGTCGGCGCGGGCGGCGCCGTCCCATTCGCTCAGCAGGTCATGCACGGCGGCGAACTCGTCGATGCCGTCGATGTGCTTGAGCATCACCGGCAGCAAGTCGCGCACGAACAGGGAGGTGACGTCGGTCTGGATGCGCTTGACGCTCTCCACGTCGTGCTTTTGCTTTTCTTCGATCAGCGCGCGGATGCGGTCGTAGCGATAGGGCAGCGTCCAGTCACCGGTGATGTGATGCGGATAATCCGGCCCCACCTCCTTCTGGTTGGCGGTGATGACGACGCCGGAGGGCGGATTGACCACCTGCGGCAGCTCCT
>DRPD01000197.1 GCA_011374735.1 Thermopetrobacter sp. | reverse complement strand
TCCCTGGGCAATCTCGCGCCGCTGATCTACAAGAAGGATCTGGGCGATCTCGGCATTTTCTACCGGCTGGCCGTGGGCACGCTGGCCAGCCGCAACGCGGCGCGGCAATTGTGCACCCGGCTGATCGCCCGCGGCGTGCGCGACTGTCTGGTGCGCACCCGTTGACGCCCGCCGGCCACCACGCATTGAGGATGATCACCGCCCGGCGAGAGGCGGTTTTTTCATGCCGAATGGAGGGATGACATGGCGCAAACCGGGGCCTTCATCTGCGGCTGCGAGGGGACGGCGCTCAACCCGGCGGAGCGCGCCTTCATCCGTGAGGCCGACCCGTGGGGCCTGATCCTGTTCGCCCGCAACATCGACACGCCCGAACAGGTGCGCCGCCTGATCGAGGATTTCCGCCACCTGACCGGCCGCGCCGCGCCGGTGCTCATCGATCAGGAAGGCGGCCGCGTGCAGCGCCTGCGCCCGCCCCATTTCACCACATGGCCGGCCGCCGCCGCCTACGGACGCCTGTGGCGCGCCGATCCGCTGCGGGCCCTGAAGGCGGCGCGCCTCGTCACCTGGCTCATGGGCCGCGAGCTGGCCGCGCTGGGCATCGATGTCGATTGCCTGCCGGTGCTGGACGTGCCGCAAGAAGGCGCCGATCCGATCATCGGCGATCGCGCCTACGCCACCGAACCGATGACCGCCGCCCTGCTGGCCCGCGCCGCCTTGAGCGGCCTCGCCGCCGCCGGCCTGGCCGGCGTCGTCAAGCACATCCCCGGCCATGGCCGCGCTCCGTGCGACAGCCACGCGGCGCTGCCACGGGTGGCGGCGCCGCTGGACGAGCTGGCGGATGTGGACTTCCGGCCCTTCGCCGCGCTGGCCGACGCGCCAATGGCCATGACCGCCCATGTGGTCTATGAGGCCATCGACCCGGCCAATCCGGCCACCTTGTCGAAACAGGTCATCGCCACCGTCATTCGTGGCCGCATCGGCTTCGCCGGCCTGCTGATGTCCGACGACCTGGGCATGCATGCCTTGAGCGGTTCCATGCGTGAACGCACCGAGAGAGCCCTGGCCGCCGGTTGCGACGTGGTGTTGCATTGCAGCGGCGATCTGGCGGAAATGGAACAGGTGGCGGAAGCGGCCGGCCGCCTGCGGGGCGCGGCCTGGCGGCGCGCGGCGGCGGCGACGCGCCGCCCTGAGCCGGTGGCGCTCTGGCCGTTGGAAGAGGCCGAGGCGTTGCATCAGGCGTTGATAACCCCCACCGGCGCATGACAACCGGCGCCGCCGGCCGCTATGCTGGTGGCGAGACGAATCACCCCGCCGGCATGGGAGAGCGGCACGTGGCGCACGGCGACGACGACCGTCAGAACGCAGAGAAGGGCGCGCAAATCCTGCCCTGGCCCGACGATGCGGCGCGCCCGGGCGCGCCGGGCGCCGAGAGCGAAGAGCCGGACAAGCGGCTGATGCTCGATCTGGGGGCCTATGAAGGCCCGCTCGATCTGCTGCTCGATCTGGCCCGCCGCCAGAAGGTGGATCTGGCGCAAATTTCCATCCTGGCCCTGGCCGAACAGTATCTGGCCGCGATCCATGAGGCGCGGCGCATGAATCTGGAACTGGCCGCCGACTGGCTGGTCATGGCGGCCTGGCTGGCGTGGCTGAAGTCGCGCCTGCTGCTGCCCGTCCCGCCGGATGAGGACGACGCCCTGCCGCCGCAGGAAATGGCCGCCCGGCTGGCCTTCCGCCTGCAACGGTTGCAGGCCATGCGCGACGCCGCGAAGCGGCTGATGGCCGGCGTTCAGCTGGGCCGCGACGTGTTCGCCCGCGGCATGCCGGAGCCGGTGCGGGTGCTCAGGCAGGCCGAATACACCGATACCCTGGTCGATCTGTTGCGCGCCTATGGCGGCATCGTGCGCCGCAAGGTGGCCAGGCGCGGCTATCAGGTGGAGCCGCAGCCGGTGTGGACGATCTCGCAGGCCCGCGAGACACTTGAGCGGCTGA
>DRPD01000196.1 GCA_011374735.1 Thermopetrobacter sp. | reverse complement strand
GCCCGGCCCGGCGATGCCGGTGATGGAGACGGTCAGATCAGCCTTGGAATGGCGCAGCGCGCCTTCGGCCATGTCTCGCGCCACCTGTTCGGACACCGCGCCGTGTTCCTCGATCAGCTTTGCCGGCACGTCCAGCAGGTCGGTTTTCGCCTCGTTTGAATAGGTGACGAAACCGCGCTCGAACACCGTGGAGGAGCCGGCCACGGCGGTCAGCGCCGCGGCCAGCAGCCCGCCGGTGCAGCTTTCGGCGGTGGCGATCATCAGCCCCGCCTCGCGCGCCATGTCCAGCGTTTCCTTCACCTCGATGATGGTGTCGCGGTCGAACTCGAACATCTTTCCGGTTTCCGGTTTCCGGCTTCTGGCTTCTGGTTTCTGGTTTCTGATCACAGATTGCTCAGGATGACCACGGCGGTGGCCAGCGCGGCGATGCCTTCCTCGCGCCCGGTGAAGCCCAGCCGCTCGGTGGTGGTGGCCTTCACCGAAATGCGCGTCAGATCGATGCCCAGCATGCCGGCGAGGCTTTCGCACATGGCCGGGATGTGAGAGGCCAGCTTCGGGCGCTGGCAGATGATGGTGACGTCCACGTGATTGATGGCGCCGCCGGCGTCGTGCACCATGTTGACCGCTTCCTCGACGAACAGCCGGGAGGGCACATCCTTCCATTGCGGATCGGTGGGCGGGAAGTGCTGGCCGATGTCGCCGGCCGCCAGGGCGCCGAACAGGGCGTCGGTCAGCGCGTGCAGGGCCACGTCGGCGTCCGAATGGCCGCGCAAACCTCGCTCATGGGGCACCTTGACGCCGCACAGCATGACGTGATCGCCATCGCCGAAGGCGTGCACGTCGACACCGTGGCCGAAGCGGATGTCGCTCATGCGCCGTCCTCCGGCATCAGCAGCGCATCGGCGCGGGCGATGTCCTCCATGGTGGTGATCTTGAAGTTGGCCGGGTCGCCCTTAACGACGACGACCTCCAGCCCGGCCCGCTCCGCCACCGCCGCGTCATCGGTCATGCCCACCGCGCCGCTCTCGGCCGCCTGGCGGTGGGCGTCGAGAATGGCCGGAAAGCGAAACGCCTGTGGCGTCTGCACGGCGCGCAAGGCGGCGCGGGGCAAGGTGGCGGTGATGCGCCCCGTCTCGTCCACCTGCTTGATGGTGTCGACGACGGGCAGGCCGGGCACCGCGCCGTCGTGTTCGTTCAGGGCGTCGAGCAGGCGGTCGATCAGCGCATGGGTGGCGAAGGGCCGCGCCGCGTCGTGGATCAGCACCACGTCGGGCGGCGCATCGCCCCTGGCCAGGGCCTGCAGGCCGTTGAACACCGATTGCTGGCGGGTGTTGGCGCCGAACACCGGTTCGGGCAGCGGCAGGCCGAGCAGGGCGTTGAGGTAGAGATTGGCGTGGGTGGGGCCGATGACCACCTGTGCGGTTTCCACGGCCGGATGGGACAGCAGGGCCTCCACGGTGTGCAGCAGCATCGACTTGCCGCCGAGTTCGCGGAACTGCTTGGGGATGCCGCCACCGGCGCGGCTGCCGTCGCCGGCGGCGACGATGAGGGCGGTGATGCGCATGTCGGTTGCCTCTTTTTCTCGCGGAGTCCTTGATCCCGGTCATCCGCCGGGGCATCTCAGAGGGAAGCTTTAGGCTCAGGACCCATAAATAACGCGGCGCCAGTCTGGCGCAAAAACGATGAGAAGGCAAAGGGTTATTGTTGATTCAGTGGTTTTTGCGCCAGCCCCTTCGGGCGACGCTTTCGCTGCATATCGCCGGCCTTTCTTTCTTGCCAATACCACAAGGTATTGCCTGCGAAAGAAAGGCTCGGCGCTATTTTGCGTAAGCGCCGCTGGCATCCACGTTATTTATAAGTCCTGACCCTAGCGGCCCGCTGGGCGTCTGACAATGCGCCGCTTGCCGGCGGCGGATGGACGCGCTAGGCTGCCTTCAATTTGGGCAGCTCAGGATATTGCACGAAACATGAGCATCAGCATCGGAACCCTGCGCCTGCGCAATCGCGTGCTGCTGGCCCCCATGGCCGGCGTCACCGACGCACCCTTCAGGGCCGCCGCCTGGCGCACCGGGGCGGGGCTGGTGGTCAGCGAGATGATCGCCTCGGCCGGGCTGATGTCGAAGCAGCGGGCCATGCTGGAACGCCTGCGCCGCGGTGAGGCGGGGAATGGCGGGCCGTTCGTGGTGCAGCTGGCGGGGCGCGAGGCGCGCTGGCTGGCAGAAGGGGCGCGGCTGGCGGTGGACGCCGGGGCGCGGATGATCGACATCAACATGGGCTGCCCGGCGAAGCTGGTGGCCGGCAAGCTGTCCGGCGCGGCGCTGCTGCGCGATCCCGATGGGGCGGCGCGGCTGGTGGCGGCGGCGGTGAAGGCGGCCGGCGAGGCGCCGGTGAGCGTCAAGATGCGGCTGGGCTGGG
>DRPD01000195.1 GCA_011374735.1 Thermopetrobacter sp. | reverse complement strand
GCCAGGGGCAGGTGATCGGCTATGTGGGCAGCAGCGGCCGCTCCACCGGGCCGCACCTGCATTTCGAGGTGCGCCGCAACGGCCGCAGGGTCAATCCGCGGCGGGTGCGCACCGCCACCCGGGTGCGCCTGAAGGGCAAGGCGCTGGCGGCGTTCGAGGCCTACAAGGCGCGCATCCACGCCATGCTGAAGAGCGCCGCGGCGGTGGAGCGGGTGGCGCGCAGATAGGCGGTGTCGCCCCGCTTCCCCCGTTGATCCTCAGCGTTCCGATTCCGTCGCGCGGCGCGCCGCGTCGCGCAAGGTGGTGAGCTTGCGCGCCGCGTCGCGCAAGGCGGCGGCGGCGCGCTGTTCGGCGCCGCCTTCCTGACGGCGCGCGGCGTGCAGGGCGGCGAGCTGCTCTTGCAAGGCGGCGGCCTCGTGGCGGGCGTCGCTGAGCCGGTCGGCGATGACCAGAGAGGCCATGATCAACAGCCTGAGATCGCCCAGCGGCCCCACCGATTCGCGAATGACGGCGATTTCCTCGTCGATCATGCGGGCCAGGCCGCGCAGGTGCTCCTCCTGCCCGTCGTCGCACTGCATGGTGTAGTCGCGCCCGTTGATGCGGATCACCACCTGGGCCATCAGCCGTCCTCCTCGCCAAGCACCGCGCGGATGCGGGCCATGGCGGCGTCGACCCGGGCCAGGGCCTGGCGTCCGGTGTCGCTCAACGCCGCCGCCTTGCCGCGCAGGGCGTCGATTTCCTGTCGCAGGCGCTGTTCGGCCGGCCCGGTGGCGGGCGCCGCCATCATTTCCGCGCAGGCCGATTCCAGATCGGCCAGCGTCGTCTCGAATTCCCGCAGGGCCTGGTTCAGATCGTCGTTCTGGGCCATGGCGCTTTTCAACCCTTCCGCCATTGCATCGCACATGGGCGGTGCGCGAATCAATCTAGCACATCAAGTTTCAATTCCATACCTTTGGTGCGGTGCGGTTATTCATCGGATCGCCGCGGGGCTGGCACGCTCCTTGCTGCCCGGCCGGGCATGGAACGAAAACGAGACGCACATCCCGCCGTGACGGTGGACGGTCAGCCGGTCACCGTGCCCGACATGGAGGCGGCGCTGGCCGCCATCGCCTGGCACGTGCAACACGCGCGGGGGTTCGCCGTGTTCACCCTCAATCTCGACCATCTGGTCAAGCGCCGCGCCGATGCGCGCTTCGCCGCCGCCTATGCCGAGGCGGAGGTGGTCACCGCCGACGGCTGGCCGGTGGTGTGGCTGGCGCGGCGCAAGGGGGCGCGCCTGATGCGCCGCACCACCGGGGCGGACATGATCGGGCCGGTGTGCCGGCTGTGCGCCGAACACGGCTGGCCGGTGGCGATGATCGGCGGCACCGAGGCCGCCTTGCACAGCGCCGCGGCGCGGCTGCAATCGGCAACGCCCGGTTTGCGGGTGGCCCTGTTGCACGCGCCGCCGTTCGGGTTCGATCCCGGCGACGAACGGGCGGTGGCGCGGCTGGCCGGCATGGTGCGCGACAGTGGCGCGCGCATCGTATTTCTGGCGTTGGGCGCGCCGAAGCAGGAGCTGCTGGCGGCGCGGCTGAAGGAGGCCGGGGTGGCGGCCGGGTTGCTGTGCATCGGGGCCGGGCTGGACTTCATCGCCGGGCATCAGAAACGCGCGCCTGAGCTGGCGCAACGGCTGGGCGTGGAGTGGCTGTGGCGGCTGCTGCATCAGCCGCGGCGGCTGCTGGCGCGCTATGTGGCCGGCGGGGCGCTGTTCATGCGGTTGATCTTTCAGGAGGGGCAGCGATGAAACGCCGGCTCGTCATCATTCACCCGATGGATCCGCGCGGCGCCAAGGTGGGGGGCATCGAAACCCATGTGCGGCTGTTGCTGCGTCAGGCGCCGGCGGACTTCTCGGTGGCCCTGATCGGGGTCGATGAACGGGGTGATCTGGAATTGGGCAAGCCGCTGCGCCTGCAACTGGAGGGGCGTCATTTCGACTTCCTGCCGGTGCTGCATTATCCGGAAGAGGCGATGCGCGAGGCGGCGCGGCGCATCCGCGATTCGCTCACCTTCCGTTTCGGGCTGGCCATGGTGCGCCATCTGGGGGCCATTCGCCGCCTGAAGGGCACAGGGCCGGTGTCGGCCGACGTGCAGCGTTTCGAATTCACGCCCATCGCGCGGCTGGCCGGCCTGCCGGTGTTGCAGCAGATCCACGGCGAGGGCCGCAAGGGGCAGAAGATGGACAGCCTGATCGCCCGCCACTGGGGCATCTACCGGGCCGGCGAGGCGCTGGCGCTCACCTTGTGTTCGCGGGCCATCTGCGTCACCCCGGCGCGGGTGGAGGAGTTGCGCCAACGCTATCCGCGCCACGCCGACAAGATCGGCTTCATGAGCGTGTCGGTGGACACCGAGGTGTTCCGGCCGATGCCGTTCGACACCGCCGACGGCGTGTTCCGCGTGGTGTTCGCCGGGCGCTTCGACGCGTTCAAGGATCCGCCGCTGATGTTCTCCGTGCTGGCCGAGCTGCGGCGGCTGCTGGGTGACCGGCTGGAGTTTCATTACATCGGCTCAAGCGGCACGGAGCGGTTCGCCGAATTCGACGCCATCGCCGACATCACCATCCGTCACGGCTTTCAGGATCGGGCCGGGGTGGCGCGCATCCTGGGCCGGGCCCACGCCGGCATCCTGACATCCTATTTCGAGGGCCTGCCGTGCTACATGATGGAGGTGCTGGCTTCGGGCCGGCCGCTGGGGGTGATCCGGCTGCCGCAGTTTCAGATCACCACGGTGCCGTATGCGCCGCTGATGGTGGAGGGCGAGACCGGTTTCCTGATGGAGCGCGACGAGGATGACCGGCCGGGCATGGCGCGGGCCATGGCGGCAAGGTTCGCCGCCCTGTGGGCCGACATCCGGGCCGGGCGGCTCGATCCTGAGCGCATCGCGGCGCATGTTGGTCCCTATTCGGTGGCCGAACAGCTGCCGCGCCTGTTCGACCTGCACCGGGCCATTCAGGACGGCCGGCCCGTGGCCCGGGGCCGCCCCGTCAGCGCCGCCGGTTGATCGGCCGGAAGCCTTGCCCTACATTCGCGATGTGTGCCGGCCGGACGGATGGCCGCCGGCCCCTTTCGGGCCGGAGGAAAGTCCGGGCTCCACGGAAACGGGACGCCGGGTAACGCCCGGCGAGGGAGCCCGTCGGCGACGATGGGCGAACCTCAGGGAAAGCGCCACAGAAAGCAGACCGCCCGGCCAGATCGGGCCGGGCAAGGGTGAAAGGGTGCGGTAAGAGCGCACCTGGGCCTTCGGCAACGAAGGCTGCACGGCAAGCCCCGTCCGGAGCAAGACCGCATAGGGACGGCGCGCTCCTCGCCGCAGGAGCCGGGCGCGTTTCCGGCCCGCCGCCGTCCGGGTTGGTCGCATGAGGCGCATGGCGACATGCGTCCCAGATGAATGGCCATCGCCCTGTGCTTCAGGGAACAGAACCCGGCTTACAGTCCGGCCGGCGCACTCCGCTTGCCCATCGCGGCACGGTTCGCAACCATTTGTTAAGGATGCGCGGGCCAAAGTCCGGAAGGTTCTGCGGACGATTGCCCAGGCCGATTCCGCTGCTTTCCAAGACGGGCCCGAACGTGCTGATGAGCGACATCCGATCCGATCATGGCGGCGCGGCGCACCGGCCGGTGCTGCTGGCGGAGGCATTGGCGCATCTGGCGGTGCGCCCCGGCGGGACGTATGTGGACGCCACCTTCGGGGCCGGCGGGCACACGTCGGCCATGCTGGCCACCGACGGCGCCACGGTGCACGCCATCGACCGCGACCCCGATGCGCTGGCCATCGGCGCGGCGTTGCGCGATCGTCACGGGGCGCGGCTGCACCTGCATCACGGGCGGTTTTCCGACATGGAGCGGCTGCTGGGCGCGGCCGGGGTGGAGCGGGTGGACGGCGTGCTGATGGACATCGGCGTGTCCTCCATGCAGCTCGATCAGGCGGCGCGCGGTTTCTCGTTTCTGCGCGACGGGCCGCTGGACATGCGCATGGGACGCGACGGGCCGACGGCGGCCGACGTCGTCAACTCCGCCTCGGAAAAGGAACTGGCCGACATCCTGTGGCGATATGGCGAGGAGCGCCGGGCGCGGGCCATCGCGCGGGCCATCGTCAGGGCGCGCCGGGAAAACCCCATCGACACCACCGGGCGGCTGGCGGCCATCGCGGAAGAAGTGTTGGGCAAACCGCGCAAGGGCGCGAAGCATCCGGCGACGCGCACCTTTCAGGCGCTGCGCATCCACGTCAACGACGAGCTGGGCGAACTGGCGGCCGGTCTGGCGGCGGCGGAGCGGTTGCTGAAACCGGGCGGGCGGCTGGTGGTGATCACCTTCCATTCGCTGGAAGACCGGCTGGTGAAGCGGTTCATCGCCGAACGCAGCCGCAGCGGCGGCGGCTCCAGGCATCTGCCGCCGGTGGAGCGTCCCGCTCCGTCGTTCATTGACATCGCGCCGGGCGGGGTGACGCCATCGGCGGAAGAACTGGCGATCAACCCCCGGGCCCGCTCGGCGCGCTTGCGGGCCGCCGAACGCACCGATGCGCCGGCCCATGATGCCGTTGCCGCACGGCAAGCGGGAGGGCGGCGCTGATGGGGCGGTTGCTGAGCATTCTCAACGTGCTGCTGGTGGCCGGTCTGATGGGGCTGGTGGCGATGCTGTATGTGCGCGAGCACGCCACCCGGCAGGCGGAGCGCGACATCCGCAAACTGACGGCGCAGATCGCGCGGGAGGAGGAAACCCTGCGCCTGTTGGACGTGGAGTGGGCGATGCTGACCAATCCGGCCCGTTTGCAGCGGCTGGCCGGCAAGTATCTGAAACTGGCGCCGCCCGATGCGCGGGCGCTTCAACCCGCCGATGCCGCGTTGAGCGCCATTGCGGCGCGCCCGGCGCGGCCGCAGGCCGATGGCGCCGACGCGCTGGCCAGATTGATCGGCCGCATCGCCGGTGAAGGAGAGCGGCGATGACGCGGGCGACGGTGGAACACATCGCCACCGGCCGGCGGATGAAGACGGCGGCGCTCACCGCCGCGGCGGTGTTCGCCGTGGTGCTGGCCCGCGCCGCCTGGCTGAGCGTGGTGGCAAGCGACGGCGCGGAGCGGCCGCGGGTGGTGCACAAGCAGCAGATCCCGCGCCCCGACATCGTGGACCGAAACGGCCGGCTGCTGGCGGCTGACATTCCCTTCGCCTCCATCTTCGCCGAACCGCACCGCATGCTGGACATCGACGAGGCGGTGGAGAAGCTCGCCACCTTGCTGCCGGACCTCGACGTGGTGAAGCTGCGCCGCCAGCTTGCCGACCGGCGGCGCAAGTTCGTGTGGGTGGCCCGGCACGTGACGCCGGACATGATGGTCAGGGTGCTCGATCTGGGCATTCCCGGTGTCAGGGTCATCAAGGAGAAGCGCCGGGTCTACCCGATGGGGCGGCTGACGGCCCATGTGATCGGGTTTTCCGACGTGGACGGCAAGGGCATCAGCGGCATCGAACGCTATCTCGACAGGCGCGGCAAGCTCTATACCGCCTCGCTCATCAAGCCGGATGACGGCAAGGCGGCGCCGGCGGCATTGTCCATCGACCTTCGGGTGCAGCACGCCTTGCGCGACGAACTGCTGACGGCGCGGAAGAAGTTTCGCGCCATCGCGGCCGGCGGGCTGGTGATGAACGCCCGCAGCGGCGAGATCCTCGCCCTGGTGTCGTTGCCGGACTTCAACCCCAACGCCCGCGACCGCAAGGAGGCGCTTTCCAAATCGCGCCTCAACCGCATGACCGCCGGGGTCTATGAGCTGGGCTCGGTGATCAAGGCGGTGACCTTCGCCATGGCGCTGGAGGCCGGCACGGCCAACCTGGACAAACGCTATGACGCGCGCTTTCCGCTCATCATCGGGCGGCGGAAGATCAAGGACTATCACGCCCAGCGGCGCTGGCTGAGCGTGCCGGAGATCTTCGTCCATTCCTCCAACATCGGTACCGCGAAAATGGCCCTGGAGGTGGGATTGGAACACCACAGGGCGTTCCTGAAGAAGGTGGGGCTGATGAACCGGCTGCGCACCGAATTGCCGGAATCGGCCAAGCCGCTGCTGCCGAGGCGCTGGAGCCGGATCGCCTCGGTGACCGCCGCCTTCGGGCATGGCTTCGCGGTGCAGCCGTTGCAGGGCGCGGCGGTGATCGCGGCGCTGATCAACGGCGGGGTGCTGATCCCGCCGACATTCCTGAAGCGCGACGAGAAGACGGCGCGGGCGCTGGGCCAGCGGGTGATCAGCGGCGCCACGTCCGCGAAGATGCGCCAGCGGTTCCGGCTCAACGCGATCAAGGGCACGGCGAAGCGCGCCGCGGCGCCCGGCTGGCGGGTCGGCGGCAAGACCGGCACGGCGGAAAAGGTCGTCAACGGCCGCTATTCGAAGGAACACCGGCTGACCTCGTTCATCGGCGCCTTTCCGATGGACGATCCGCGCTACGTGGTATTGGTGATGCTTGACGATCCGCAGCCCT
>DRPD01000194.1 GCA_011374735.1 Thermopetrobacter sp. | reverse complement strand
GAATGCGTGCAGCACCGCGGCGTCTGCTATGGCCTCGTGGCGCCGTTGTATGAGCAGGCCCGGGTGCTGGCCAACCACATCGCCGGGCGCGGCTGGATGACCTATGAAGGCTCCGTCACCTCCACCAAGCTGAAGGTGACCGGCATCGACCTGTTCTCAGCCGGCGACTTCCTGGGCGGCGAGGGCACCGAGGAGCTCGTGCTGCTCGACGAGAAGGCCGGCGTCTACAAGAAGCTGGTGATCGAGAACGACCGGCTCACCGGCGCCGTGCTCTATGGCGACACCATGGACGGGGCGTGGTATTTCCAGCTCATCCGCGAAGGCTCCGACATCTCCGAAATCCGCGGCAGGCTGCTGTTCGGCCAGGCCCATCTGGGCGATTCCGGCCATGGCGAGGACAGCATCGCCAACCTGCCGGACGAGGCGGAGATCTGCGGCTGCAACGGCGTGTGCAAGGGCGAGATCGTCACCGCCATCAAGGAGCAGGGGCTGTTCACCCTCTCCGACGTGCGCAAGGTGACCAAGGCGTCCGCCTCCTGCGGCTCCTGCACCGGGCTGGTGGAGCAGCTGCTGGCCTCCACCCTGGGCGGTGATTATTCCGCCGCGCCGTCGGAGAAGCCGTTGTGCGAGTGCACCGACTACACCCACGATCAGGTGCGCGGCGCCATCGTAGAAAACGGCCTGAAGAGCATCCCCGAGGTGATGCGCTTTCTCGAATGGCGCACGTCGGACGGCTGCGCGTCGTGCCGCCCGGCGCTGAACTACTACCTGCTATGCGCCTGGCCCGGCGAATACGAGGACGACCTGCGCTCCCGCTTCATCAACGAACGGGCCCACGGCAACATCCAGAAGGACGGCACCTACTCCGTGGTGCCGCGCATGTTCGGCGGCGTCACCACCCCCGACGAGCTGCGCGCCATCGCCGACGTGGCGGAGAAATACGATGCGAAGGAGGTCAAGGTCACCGGCGGGCAGCGCATCGACCTGTTCGGCATCCGCAAGGAAGATCTGCCCAATATCTGGCGCGATCTGAACGCCGCCGGCATGGTGTCCGGCCACGCCTACGGCAAGGCGCTGCGCACCGTGAAGACCTGCGTCGGCTCCGAATGGTGCCGCTTCGGCACCCAGGATTCCACCGGGCTGGGCATCAAGCTGGAGAAGCTCACCTGGGGCAGCTGGATGCCGCACAAGTTCAAGATGGGCGTGTCGGGCTGTCCGCGCAATTGCGCCGAGGCGACGATCAAGGACTTCGGCGTGGTGTGCGTCGATTCCGGCTATGAGCTGCATGTGGGCGGCAACGGCGGCATCAAGGTGCGCGTCACCGACCTGATCGCCCGGGTGGACACCGAAGAAGAAGTGCTTCAATGGTCCGGTGCCTTCATCCAGCTGTATCGCGAAACCGCCCATTATCTGGAACGCACCGCGCCGTGGATCGAGCGCAAGGGGCTGGCATGGGTGAAGGAACAGCTGGAGGACGAAGAAAACCGCAAGGCGCTGTTTGAACGGTTCAGGTTCTCGCAGCAATTCGCCCAGAAGGACCCGTGGGCGGAAATACCGAAGGAACACGAGGACGAATTCAAACCGCTGGCGGAGCTGGTGTGATGATGAATAGCCCCTTTACCCCGTCATTGCCGGGCTTGTCCCGGCAATCCAGGGCAGCACGTTCAGGAGCTTGTGATTCTGGATGCCCGGGACAGGCCCGGGCATGACGGAAAAGAGGTGTCATTGCCTGGCTGCCTGTCCCGGGCTTGACCCGGGAACCCGGCAATCCAGGGCAACGGGCACATGAAACGATGGTTCGCACGCAACGAACCGGGAGCACGGACGATATGAATGTAACGACGGACAATTGGATGAAGGTGGCGGCCGTGGCGGACGTTCCGCCACTGTCTGGCCGGGTGGTGCGGACAAAGAACGGCGAAATCGCCCTGTTTCATGCCGGCGACGGCAATTTCTACGCCATTGACAACACCTGCCCGCACAAGGGCGGGCCGCTGTCGGAAGGCATCGTGCACGACTGCCGCGTCACCTGCCCGCTGCACAACTGGGTGCTGAACCTGAAGACCGGCGAGGCACAGGCCCCGGATGAAGGAAAAGTCGCCACCTATCAGGTGAAGGTGGAAGACGGCGTGGTATATCTGAAGCTGGGCGGCGCGTAACGGGCACACTGAATGACATGTCGAGTGTCTCCTTCGTCATTGCCGGCCTTGTGCCGGCAATCCAGGGCCTCAGACGGCAAGCTCAAGATGAACGCCAACCCTTTGGGAAAACTCATGCTTGTCGCATCTCGCCCTGGATGCCCGGGACAAGCCCGGGCATGACGCCAGTGCAGGGTCGCACGTGCGAAGGAACCAACCGGCACCGAGATTGTTGGAAAAGTGAGAGAACCATGCTGTTCGGACGGACGAAAAAGAACCCGGTCACCCTGCCGGTGAAGCCGGTGGAACGCTGGGAGACGGTGACCTGCGGCTATTGTTCCACCGGCTGCTCCATCGACGTGGGGCTGGACGCCAATGGCGAGGCCGTTTCCTGCCGCGGCAATGCCGAGGCCGACGTCAACCGCGGCAAGCTGTGCCTGAAGGGCATTTTCGAGTTCGACATCTTCCGTGCGCCGGGGCGCGGCACGCAGGTGCTTCAGCGCGATCACATCCGCGAAGCGTGGCGCGAGAGCGACTGGGACAGCGCGCTCGATCGGCTCTATTCGGAAATCCGCCGCATCCAGAAACAGTATGGCCGCGACGCCTTCGCCATCATCTCCACCGGCCAGATGCTGACCGAGGAGTTCTACACCCTGGGCAAGCTGACCCGCGGGCTGATCGGCACCAACAACTATGACGGCAACACCACCTTGTGCATGGCCTCCGCCGTGTCCGGCTACAAGCGCAGCTTCGGCTCCGACGGCCCGCCGGGCTGCTACGAGGACTTCGAGCACACCGATTACCTGATCGCCTGGGGCTCCAACATGCCGGAGCAGCACCCGGTGATGTATTGGCGCCTGAAAGAGGCCCACGAGAAGCGGGGGTTTCCCATCGTCGCCGTCGATCCGCGCGTCACCATGATGGCGCAGAACGCCTCTCTGCATCTGCCCATCCGCCCCGGCGCCGACGTGCCGCTGATGAACGCCATGATGCACGTCATCTTCGCCGAGGGGCTGGAGGATGCGGACTACATCGAGAAGAACTGCACCGGGCTGGCCGCCTTGAAGGAAGAGGTGGCGAAGTGGACGCCCGATCGCGCCAGCCAGATCACCGGCATTCACCCGGACACCATCGTTTCGGTGGCCCGGGCGTTCGCCCGCGCACGCGCGGCCATGCAGATCTGGACGATGGGCATCAACCAGAGCACCCACGGTTCCGACGGCGTGGTAGGGATCAACAATCTGGCGCTGATTACCGGCAATGTGGGCAAGCCCGGCGGCGCGCCGCTGTCCATCACCGGGCAATGCAACGCCATGGGCACCCGCGAATGGTCGGGCACCTCGGGGCTGCCCAACTACCGCCTGCTGGAAAACGCGCAGGACAGGAAGGAGGTGGCCGAGTTCTGGGGCATCGACGAGGAGTTCCTGCCGAAGAAGCGCGGCCTGACCCAGACCGACATCTACAAGGCCATGGAGGCGGGTGAGATCAAGGGCCTGTGGCTGATCGCCACCAATCCGCTCACCTCCCTGCCCGACACCGACCGGGTGCGCCGGGCCATGGAGCAGCTGGAGTTCTGCTGCGTGCAGGACAGCTACGTGGACGCCGAATCGGTGCAATACGCCCATGTCTATCTGCCCGGCGGCACCTGGGCGGAGAAGGACGGCGTGATGACCAACACCGAGCGGCGGGTGAACCGGGTGAAGCCCATCGTCACCCCGCCGGGCGAGGCGAAGCCCGATCTGTGGGTGTTCAACCGGCTGGCCGAACGCTTCAACCGCGAGCGCAACCGGCCGGTGGCGTTCCCCGAAACCGCCGGCGAAATCTTTCAGGAGATGCGCCAGCTCTCCAAGGGCCGGCTGGCCGATTATTCCGGCATGGATCACGACCTGATCGAGAAGCACAGGGGCATTCAGTGGCCCTACACACAGGAGCAGCGCCAGCGTGGCGAGGCGCCACCGAAGGGCGGAGTGCGGCT
>DRPD01000193.1 GCA_011374735.1 Thermopetrobacter sp. | reverse complement strand
GCGGAACGCTGCACCATTCAGCTGTCCTACGCCATCGGCGTGGCCGAGCCGCTGTCGCTCTACGTCGATCTGCACGGCACCGGCGAAGTGGCCGAGGGGGCGCTGGAGCAGGCGCTGCGCGAGGTGATGGATCTGCGGCCGCGCGGCATCCGCGAGCATCTGGGCCTGAACCGGCCGATCTATGCGCGCACCGCGGCCTATGGCCACTTCGGCCGCACGCCGGACGCCGAAGGCGGCTTCACATGGGAGAAGACCGACCTGGTGGACGATCTGAAGACCGCCCTGACCGCCATGTCGGCTTGAGAATCAACGCTGTTTCATGACTCTTTGCATGTCAATGGCGACTGATCGCCATTGGCGCTTCTCCTTGGACATGTTGAACATGGTGAGCTCGCCAGAACAAGAGACGACTTGTTGGCGCCTGTGAGCTTCATGAGGTTTCTTGTTTTAACAAGGTCGGCGGTTTCCGTGCTTTCATCATAACCGCGCCGCGAGCGATCTTGCCTTGAGCGCCATTCCGTGATGCACTGTCCCGACAGGCCGCATGGGGAACGAAGACGGCCGAACAAGGGAGGATCAGCATCATGGGACAATCCGCCGGCAGACCATCGGGGCCCCGTTGCATCGCGCTGGTGGGGCCGTATCAGAGCGGCAAGACGACGCTGCTGGAAGCCATCCTGCATCGCACCGGGGCCATTTCCCGCAAGGGTTCGGTGAACGAGGCCAATACCGTGGGCGACGCCGCCGCCACCGCCCGGGCCCATGGCATGAGCACCGAGATCAACGTCGCCGCGACCGACTTTCTGGGTGATGCCTACACCTTCATCGACACCCCCGGATCGGTGGAGTTCTCCGCCGACGCGCCGCTGGCGCTCGCCGCCTGTGACGCCGCGGTGGTGGTCATGGAGCCGGACGAGAAGAAACTGCCGGCCCTGCAACTGATCCTGCGCCAGCTGGACGATCTGAACCTGCCGCGCATCCTGTTCATCAACAAGATCGACAAGGCCACCGGCTCGCTGCGCGACATGCTGCAATGGTTGCAGACGGCCTCCTCCCGCCCACTGGTGCTGCGCCAGCTGCCGATCTGGAAGGACGGCATCGCCATCGGCCACATCGATCTGGCCCTGGAGCGCGCCTACATCTATCGCGAACACGCCGAGGCGGAGGTGGTGGACATCCCTCCCGACGAGAAGGAGCGCGAGGCGGAGGCCCGCTTTCAGATGCTGGAGAAGCTGGCCGATTATGACGACGAACTGCTCGAGACGCTGCTGTCCGACATCGAGCCCGCCACCGACAAGGTGTTCGAGGACTTGCGCGAGGAGCTGATCGCCGGGCAGATCACGCCGGTGCTGCTGGGCAGCGCGGAGAGCGAGAACGGCATCCTGCGGCTGCTGAAGACCCTGCGCCATGACGTGGCCGGCATCGACCAGACGGCGCGGCGGCTGGGTGTCGATGACGGGGCGGACGGCGTGGCCTGCATCATGAAGACGTTCTACACCCCGCAAGGCAGGCTGTCGCTGGCCCGGGTGCTGGCCGGCAGCCTGAAAGACGGCGACACGGTGCGCGACGGCGAGGGCAACGGCGCGCGCATCGGCGGCCTGTTCTCCCTGTTCGGGCAAGAGGCGCGCAAGCTGGAAGCGGCAAAGGCCGGCGACACGGTGGCCTTCGGGCGGCTGGAAGGCATCGCGAGCGGCGCGGTGGTGGCGAAGGACGGCGGCGCGGTGCCCGACATCGCCGTGCCGGCGCTGCCGCAACCGGTCTATGGCATGGCCATCGAGGTGGCGGAAAAGGCCGACGAGGTGAAACTCTCCGGCGCCTTGGCGCGGCTGCTGGAAGAAGACCCGGCGCTCAGCGTGGAGCATCATCAGGACACCGGCGAGATGGTGCTGTGGGGCACCGGCGAGATGCATCTGCGGGTGGCGCAGGAGAAACTGAAGGACAAGTTCGGCGTCAACGCCACCTTGCGGCCGCGCCGCACCGCCTATCAGGAAACCATCCGCAAGCGGGCGAAGGCGCGCGGACGGCACAAGAAGCAGACCGGCGGCCACGGCCAGTTCGGCGACGTGGTGATCGAAATCCGGCCATTGGAGCGCGGCGCCGGCTTTCAGTTCACCGACACCATCACCGGCGGCGTGGTGCCGAAGCAATACATACCCGCCGTGGAGGCCGGCATCCGCGAATACGCGCAATCGGGGCCGCTGGGCTTCCCGGTGGTGGACTTCGCGGCCAATCTGGAGGACGGCAGCCATCACAGCGTCGATTCCTCCGAGCTGGCCTTCAAGCTGGCCGCCCGGCTGGCCATGCAGGAGGTGATGAAGGAGGCCTCCCCGGTGCTGCTGGAGCCGATCCAGCGGGTGAAGGTGCACGTGCCCACCGACGCCACCAGCCGCATCACCCAGATCATCTCCTCGCATCGTGGGCAGATCCTCGGCTTCGCGCCGCGCGAGGGCTGGCAAGGCTGGGACACCGTGGAGGCCCACATGCCCGATGCGGAGATCGCCAACCTGATCGTCGAGCTGCGCTCCGCCACCGCCGGGGTGGGCACCTTCGAATGCGAATTCGCCCGCATGCAGGAGCTGACCGGCAAGCTGGCCGATGACGTGGTCGCCCGCCACGGGGCCGGCGCGAAGGCGGCCTGAAGACCATCAGAAGAGAACCAACCGAACGCACAGGGAAAGGAACAGGCATGCTGATTTCGACCACCAATTCCATCGAGGGCCGGCGCATCGTCGACTACAAGGGCGTGGTGGCCGGCGAGGCGATCATGGGGGCCAACATCTTCCGCGATTTCTTCGCCTCCATCCGCGATCTGGTGGGTGGCCGCTCCGGGGCCTATGAGAACGTGCTCAACGACGCGCGCAAGACGGCGCTCGATGAAATGGCGGCGAAGGCGGCGGACATGGGCGCCAACGCCGTCATCGGGGTCGATATCGACTACGAGACGGTCGGTCAGGGCGGCTCCATGCTGATGGTCACCGCGGCCGGCACCGCGGTGGTGCTCGAATAGCCCGTCACGCCAGCCCGGCGGGGGCGGGGCCGCCGGCGGCCCAGCTCAGCAGCTCCAGGTAATGCACCACGGGCCGCGCCGCGCTCCCTTGCAGGTGGGCCATGCAGCCGTAATTGGCCGAGGCGATGACGGCGGCCTCGACCGCTTGCAGGTTGGCCAGCTTGCGCTGGCGCAAGGCATTGGAAATCTCCGGTTCGAAAACGCCATAGACGCCGGCGGCCCCGCAGCAGATGTGCGGCTCCGCCGGCGTTGCGACCTGAAAGCCGGCGCGGCGCAACAGCTCGGGCGGCGTTGCGGCCTGTTGCAACGCGTGGGTGAGCGAACACGGCGCGTGGAACATCACCGTCATGTCGCGCGGCGCGCGCATGGGCGGCAGCTCGCTGGCGGCCAGAAAGACGCCGATGTCCCGCGCCTTCGCGGCGATGCGGGCCGCCGCATCGGCCCACTGCGGATCGTCGGCCAGCAGGCGGCCGTAATCGGCGATGGTGGAAGCGCAGCCGCTGGCGTCGATCAGCACCGCGTCCACCCGCGCCCGTTCCCAGGCGGCGATGTTGGCCCTGGCCAGCGCCTTCGCCCGCTCCTCCTTGCCCATGTGGGCCACCACGGCGCCGCAACAGCCCGCCGAAGACGGCATCACGACCTCGTATCCGGCCGTGGTGAGCAGATGAACGGCGGCCCGGCCGATGCGCCCGGCCAGCACCGATTGCGCGCATCCCGCAAGCAGGGCGACGCGGCCTTGCGCGGTTCCTTGCGGCGGGAAGACTTCCGGCGCGCGGGGCAGCGGATCGGGCGGCGCGCCGGCCATCTCCAGCATGCCGGCGAGGGGCCGCAAGGGGCCAGCACGGCGCAACAGCGGCGCGGCGAAGCGCCCCGGGCGGGCCAATCTCAGGGCCCATTTCAGGCGCCGCGGATAGGGCACCACGGCGGCGATCAGGGCGCGGGCCAGCCGCCGGTGCCAGACGCGGGCGCGCGGTGCATGTTCCAGCCGCACGCGGGCGATGTCCACCAGCCGCCCGTAATCGACGCCGGACGGGCAGGTGCTGGCGCACGACAGGCAGGCCAGGCAGCGATCCAGATGCGCCGCCGTGGCGGCGTCGGCGCGGCCCGTTTCCAGCATGGTCTTGATCTGCCAGATGCGGCCGCGCGGGCCGTCGTTCTCCTCGCCCAGCAGCAGGTAGGTGGGGCAGGTGGCGGTGCAGAAGCCGCAATGCACGCACTTGCGCAGGATGGCGTCGGCCTCGCGCATCTGTGGGGCGCGCAACTGTTCGGCCGTGAACTCGGTGCGCATCAGGCGGTGCCCTCCCGTTTCGCGGATGGATGGATGACGCCGGGATTGAGGATGTCGGCCGGATCGAAGGCGGCGCGGATGCGCTCGCTGACGGCGGCCAGCGCCTCCGGCTGCGGCTGGAACACGGGCAGGGCGCGGCGCAGTTCCGGCGGGGCGCGAAACAGCATGGCGTGGCCACTGACCGCCGCCAACGCGCCGCGCACCAGCTCTGCCATGGCGTGCGCCGCCGGCGGCACGGCCAGCCAGATCAACCCGCCGCCGTAGTCCATGAACAGCCGCGCGTCGCCCAGCATGGCGCGCAGGTTCTCGGCCACCTGCGCGCCTTGCGCCGGCGGGCAGACGAGGCGCCAGATCAGATGATCGGCCGGTTCGGCCAGCGGCTCGACATTGGCGATGGCGCGCCAGATGCGGCGGCTTTCTTCCCCCTCCATCATCTCCGGCGCGCCGTATCCGCTCAACGCCTCTTCCAGCATGGCGCGGCGCGCGGCGACGGAGGCGGCGAAGCCTTCCAGGCGCAGCAGCGTGGCGGCCCGGCCCTGCCTGTTGACACCGGCCGGCAGATGGGCGGCGGCGGAGACATCGGCCGGCAGTTGCAGGGCCTTGGTCATCAGCGCCTGGGCCTGCGGTTCGTCGAGATCGGGGAAATCGAGGGTGATGGTGCGCTCCGCCGCCGGCAGCACCTTGAAGGTGAGCTCCGTGAGCACCGCCAGCGTGCCGTGGCTGCCGCACATCAGCTTGGAGAGGTCGAAGCCGGTGACGTTCTTCATCACCCGGCCGCCGGACTTGAACACCTCCGCGCGGCCGGAGACGGCGCGAAAGCCCAGCAGGTGATCGCGCACCGAGCCGGCCCGGATGCGGCGCGGCCCGGCCAGGCCCACCGCCGTCATGCCGCCCAGTGTGCCGCGCCCCGCCTTCCGCCCGAACAGGACGGCGAAGTCCGGCGGTTCGAAAGCCAGCATCTGCTCGTGCTTCGCCAGCATGGCCTCGATGTCGGCCAGCGGCGTGGCGGCGCGGGCGGTGAACACCAGTTCCTCCGGCTCATACATGGCGACACCGGCCAGCGCGGAGACGTCCAGCACATCTTGCGCGGCCGGCGGCCGGCCCAGCCGGGCCCGGGCGCCACCGGCGCGGATGCGCAAGGGAGCGTCGTCACGCAGCGCGGCGGCGATGGCCTCGGCCACCTGTTGCTCATCGCCGGGGGTGAAGGTGCGCGTCATCGGCCGGATGCCCTGTTTGCCGCCATGGCCCATCTATGGCCAAAACGCGCCGTTTTTTCCAGCCATGACGCCCACCCGCCCGGGCCGGAGAATGAAAAGTCAGCCGGTGAAGATGCGCCTCAGCTGGTCTTTCTTCTCTTCCCATGAGGTATCGCGGATGGTGGCGATCAGTTCATCGAGACGGAACTTGTGATGCCCCTCGTAGGCCACGCCGAGCAGCGGATTGTCGGCCAGGCCCACCTCGCGGGCGTGCTCGATGAAGCCGGGGTTCTTCCAGAAGTAGGCGCCGGGCATGGTGGTGGGCACCACCACGGCGAAGAACAGGGCGCGGCCCAGCAGCTTCTCCGCCAGCAGGGCGGTGGCCAGGGCGATCAGCGCCGCGGGCCAGCCGCTGGCGGCCAGCGCGAGCGCGGCGATGAAGGCCGCCGCCATGAGCGCCAGCCGCAGGCTGAAGCTGTGGCCGTAGGTGCGGGTCATGAACACCCACGACACCGCCGCCTCGGAGCTGGCCGCGTGTTGTTGCCGCCATTGCGCGAACAGCGCCGCCGCCTCCACCGCCAGCGCCAGCGCCGCCAGCCAGCCGGTCAACTGCCCCAGCGCCGGGGTGAACGCGCCGCCGATGAGCGCCGCCAGCGCGACCAGCACCGCGCCGCCGGCCACCGCCGTGGACACGAACGCCACGGCGGTATGCCAGTGATCCCAGTAAGGCCGCGCCTTGATGCGGTAGAGCTTGTACATGTAGAAACCGCCAACCCCGATGCCGGCCAGCGCCAGCAGCGCGGACAGCTCGCGCAACGCGCCGGTGACGGCGTTGTCGAACAGGTTGAAGAAGGCATATCCCGCCAGCCCGGCGAAAAAGGCGGAGACGCCGGCGATCTCGCGGCTGACCGGCGACAGCCTGAGATTGTAGAAGCCGCGATAGAAGCGATGCGGGCGGCCCAGATGCATGTTCAGCTTCAAAAGGCCGAAGGCGGCCAGCGCCACCATGACCCACGGCAGCCACGCCCCCACGCCTTGGGCCAGCGGGCCAAGGCCGAACCAGCGCCCCAGCGTGAGCAGCACGAACGCGCCCATCACCGTCTGCATGGCCAGCGTGAAGGCCACGTGGGCCATTTCGTGCGAGGTGAGCAGCTTCTTCAGATTCCATTCCTTCGGCGGCAGTTTCGTTTCGTCCGCCTGCG
>DRPD01000192.1 GCA_011374735.1 Thermopetrobacter sp. | reverse complement strand
GCGTCATGCTGGAGGAAATCCGCGACAACCGCCGCGACGCCGGGTTCAAGATCAACAACCTGAAGACCCTCGATCAATGCCGCGACTGGCTGACCCTGATCGCCGGAGTGCTGGGCGAGGACTGGATCGACCCGGACAACGTGCGCATCGGCGGCGACGAGCTGCTCGACGAAGTGCTGGCCGCGCTGGAGGAAAAGGCCGCCTGAGCCGGCCAATCGCCACGCCGCCCCCGTCATTCCGGCCCCCACCCGTCATTGCCGGGCTTGTCCCGGCAAATCCAGTGAGCGGTGCGGTCATGTGGCGATGCCACGGCTTTTTCTCTGCCCTGCAGCACGGTGAAAGGCCGCTCTGGATAGCCGGGACAAGCCCGGCTATGACGCGGAGAAGGGGCACCTCACGCATTACTGGTCACCTTCAATCTCATGCCGCAGGCTCATACGCCAACTTTCTCTTCCCCTTGGCAGGGGGAAGTCCAGCGCGCCAGCGCCGGGAAAGGGGGCGGGCAAGGGACGATGGCCTCGCGTTCGTGGCCCGCCCCTCCTCCCTGCCTCCCCCCTGTCAGGGGGAGAGGCGGGAATGACGATGGAAGTCAGGTTTCCGGCTTCTGCTCCCCCAGCCAGCGCGCCAGCAGCGCCTCGTGGGCGTCGGATGAGAACGGCGCTGCCTCCCTCGCCACCGGCGCCCGGCCCAATCGCGTCTGGCCGAAATATTCATACAGCGTCAGGGCCACGGAAACGGACAGGTTGAAACTCTCCGCCAGCCCGATCATCGGCAGGAACACCAGATGATCCGCCGCCTCTTCCACCGCATCCGAAATGCCGCGATGCTCGTTGCCGAAGATGAACGCCGGCTTCGCCACCGCCCGCAGATCGAGCGCCGGCAGCGATTTGGCGTCCGGATCGACCTTGGTGGCGATCAGCGTGTGCCCGGCCGCTTTCAGCGCCGCCAGCGCCGCGTCCGTGCCGTGGTGGCGCTGAAAGGTGAGCCACTTGTTGGTGTGCCCGGAGGTCTTCTTGCCGATGCGCTTCGGGTCGAACGGCTTTTCCGCCTCGAAGATCAGGTGCACGTGCTGCACCCCGAAGGCGTCGCAGCTGCGGAACGCCGCCGCCGCGTTGTGCGGATCGTGAATGTCCTCCAGCACCACCGCCGCGTTCAAGTCGCGCAAGCGGGCGATACGCGCGAACTTGGCGCGGCGCCGTTCGGTGACCATCAGGCGGCCTGGCGGATGGCGTCCTCCGCCTCGGCGCGGATGGCGGCGATGTTGGCCCGGTAGGCCTCCTCGTTGCCGCCCTTGAACACCGCGGAACCGGCCACCAGCGCCCGCGCCCCCGCTTCCGCGACGATGCCGGCGGTGCCCGGCGCCACGCCGCCGTCCACCTCGATGATGATGTCGCGCTCCCCGATCATCTCCGCGATGCGGCGGATTTTCTCCACCACCGCCGGGATGAACGCCTGGCCGCCGAAGCCGGGGTTCACCGACATCACCAGCACCAGATCGAGCCGCTCGAGCACGTATTCGATCACCGATTCCGGGGTGTGCGGATTGAGCGACACGCCGGCCTTCTTGCCCAGGTTCCGGATCACCTGCAGCGAGCGGTCGAGATGCGTGCAGGCCTCCGCGTGCACGGTGATGTAGTCGGCCCCGGCCTTGGCGTATTCCTCAAGGTAGAG
>DRPD01000191.1 GCA_011374735.1 Thermopetrobacter sp. | reverse complement strand
CCATTCGTCCGGCGGCTCCCAGTCCATGAAGAAGCATGGGCCGGCGCCGTGGGGGATGTAAATGGCGGGTTGGCCGCTCATGCCGTCTGTTCCGCCTCGGCGAAGAAGTCCGTGACCAGCCGGTTGAAGCGCGCCGCGTGTTCGATCTGCGTCCAGTGTCCGCAGCGCCCGAAGGCGTGCAGCTGGCTGCGCTTGATGAGGCTGAACAGCTTCAGGGCGTTGGCGAACGGGATGACCCTGTCCTCGCGGCCATGGATAATGAGCGTTTCGTGCGCGATGGCGCGGATATCGTTCTCATCGCTGGCCATGGCGTCCACCCAGCGCTGGCGCGGGGCGGGGAACATGGCGGCGAAGGATTCCTGAAAGCCGGGGCGGATGGAGGCCTCATAGCGCAGCTTCGCCAGTTCGTCGTTAACCAGATCGCGGTCATAGGCGAACAGGTCGAGCAGGTGGCGCATGTTGTCGATGGAGGGCTCATAGCCCCACACGGCGTTAAGCCCCTCGGTGATCTCGAAGCTGACGCCGACGGCGCCCATCAGCACCAGCCGGTTCACGCGGCCGGGATGGCGGATGGTCAGGGCCAGGGCCAGCGCGCCGCCGAAGGAGTTGCCGACGATGTGGGCCCTGTCCACCTCCAGCGCGTCCATGAAACCGATCAGGTGCCCCAGCCACAAGTCCATGTCGTAGCGGTTGTCGGCCGGGCGTTCGGTGAAGCCGAAGCCGACGATGTCCGGGGCCAGCACGCGGAACCGCTCGGCCAGGGCCGGGATGGTCAGCCGCCAGTTGGCCCAGGCGGAGACGCCGGGCCCGGAGCCGTGAATGAGGATCACCGGATGGCCGGCGCCGGCCTCGTGATAGTTGGTGGCGAAGCCGGCCGCCACGCCGCGCCGGCCGATTTCCGGATTGGTCTGGTCGCTCATGGCCTCAACCTCCCGTCATGCGCCCGCTTCAGAAGAAGCGGTCGTAATGCAGTTGCCCGAATGGCACCTTGTGGTCGAGCATCAGCATGCGCCGCACCGCCTCGGTCATCGGCGGCGGCCCGCAGAAATAGAAGTCATGGCGGGCCAGATCGTTCAGTTCGCGCGCCACCAGCTCATGGATCATGCCCACCGGGCCGCCCCAGTCCGCGGCCTGCCGTGGGTCGGAGATGGCATTGCGGCAGAGCAGTCCGGCGCCGCCTCCGCCCAGCTCTCGCACCAGCGCCGGGGTGCATATGTCGGCGGGGCCGCGGCCGCCGTAGAACAGGTGGGCGGTGCGCCCGGCGAAGGCGGGATCGGTGGTCGCGGCGCGGGCGATGGACAGCACCGGCGAGAGGCCGGAACCGCCGGCGATGAGCACCAGGTCGCGGCCGGTGTCGCGCAAGTGGGCGAGGCCGTAGGGGGCGTCCATGGCCAGTTCGTCGCCTTCGCGCAGTTGGTCGAACAGCCAGTTGCTGGCCCGGCCGTCGGGGGTGCGCTTGATGATGAAGGACAGCCGGGCGCCGGCCTCGGCCGGATGGCCGGAGAAGGAATAGGCGCGCTCGCCGATGCCGGGAATGGCGATCATCGCATACTGGCCGGGCAGGAAGGCCGCCGCGGCGTCGGGGGCAAAGTGAAACTCCGCCATGTCGGCGGTCAACCGGTCGCGGCCCAGATAGCGGGCCTGAAAACGCCGTGGCGCGGGGGCGGGCGGCCGTTCGTTCTCCAGCCGCGCTTCGATGGTGAGGTCGCTTGTGGGGCGGCACTGGCAGGCCAGCTTGCGGCCCTTGCGGATGTCGCGCCGCGACAGCCCCGGGGCGTCGGGCCACAGCTCCTCCACCCGGCCTTCCAGCGGCGTGAACCTGCATGAGCCGCAGCCGCCGGAGTTGCATTCATACGGGAAGGGGACACCGGCGCGCAGGGCGGCGCGCAGGATGGTGTCGCCGTGCGCCACTTCCCATTCGGTGGGCGCGTCCTTCAGCCGCACGCGGTGTCGCTGGCCGTCGCTCATGGTGGGTTCACTCCTCCGCTTGATCGTTCAGCCGGTGGCGCACCGGAAACAGCCGCCAGCGGGTATGGCGTTGCACGATGCCCCACAGGCCCTTCGGCTCGAACAGCATGATGCCGATGGACACCACTCCCAGCATCACCATGTACCAGTTGCCCAGTTGCGAGAAGTATTCGCGCAGCAGGAAATAGACGATGACGCCGAGGATGGGGCCTTCCAGGGTGCCGATGCCGCCCAGCACGGCGATGAAGATGATGGTGATCGTCCAGTCGTTGAGCGAGAACGCCGCTGCGGGCGAAATGCGCAGCTTCTGCAGGAAGATGAGGGCGCCGATGAGGGCGCTGAGGGCGGCGATGACCACATACAGGGCGCGCTTCAGGCGTTGCGTGGGCACACCGCAGCTTTGCGCCGCCTGTTCGCTGTCGCCCATGGCGGTGAGCGCCAGCCCGACGCGGGTGCGCATCAGCCACCAGGAGCCCAGCACCACGATGAGGGCGAGGCCCAGGCACAGCCAGTAGATCAGCCGGTCGCGCAGCACCGGGTGGGCGGCGAAGTCCCGCACCAGGGCGATGGGCAGGGAGATGCCGGAGCCGCCGCCCAGGCTGCTCACCTGAGCGGCCAGCAGGCGATAGACCTCGGCGATCACCCAGGTGCCGACGGCGAAATAGGGGCCGCTCAGGCGAAACGCCAGCAGGCCGGTGGGCAGCGCCACGGCGACGCCGGCCGCCAGCACCAGCGGCAAGGCCCACAACAGCGGCACGCCGGCCAGCACCGCCAGGGCGAAGAACACATAGCCGCCGAAGCCGACGAAGGCGTGCTGGCCGATGGAGATCAGCCCCATGTAACCGGCCAGCAGGTTCCACATCTGGGCCAGGGCCAGCATGCAGAGCATCTCCGTGAGCAGGCGCAAATCGCCGCGGCCGAGCGCGAACGGGGCGGCCAGCAGCGCCGCGGCCAGCGCCGCCAGCACGACGAGATGCGCCTGTTTGTCCAGCCAGCGGCGGGTCATCGCCGGCGCCCTCCGAACAGGCCCCGCGGGCGGACGGCCAGCACCAGCAGGAACACCAGATGGCCGGCCAGCAGCTGCCAGCCGGGGTCGATGCGCGCCCCGATGCCCTGGGCGATGCCGAGGATCATGCCGCCGGCCAGGGTGCCCCACAGGTTGCGCAGGCCGCCGATGATGACCGCCTCGAAGGCGAACAGCAGCCGGGCCGGGCCGGCCGCCGGGTCGAAGTTGGTCTTCATCATCAGCAGCACCCCGGCGAGGCCGGCGGTGAGCGCGGCGATGGCGGTGGCGACGGCGAACAGGTGGCGGCGGTCGGCGCCGATGAGCCCGACGATGGGCGGATCGTCGGACACGGCGCGCAACAGGCGGCCGGTCATGGTGTGGCGGAAGAACCAGCCCAGCCCGCCCAGCGCCAGCACCGCGGCGGCGAAGATGACGAGCGGCAGGACGCCGACGTTGATGCCGCCGGGCAGGGCCACGGACGCCACATCCAGCGCCCCGGCCGGCACCCGGCGGGCGTTGGCGGAGAAGACCTCCAGCAGCAGGTTCTGGATGATGATGGACAGGCCGAAGGTGACCAGGATGGCCGGCAGCAGGCCGCGTTCCACCACCCGGTTGAGCAGCAGCCGCTGGCCGGCATAGCCCAGCGCCGCCATGAACGGCGGCACGACGAGCAGGGCGAGCAGCGGGTGCAGGCCGGTGGCCTCCACCAGCATCAGCCCCAGATAGGCGGCGAGGATGATGAAATCGCCGTGGGCCAGGTTGACGAAGCGGATGATGCCGAACAGCAATGACAGCCCGGCCGCGAACAGGGCATACAGCCCGCCCAGCAACAGGCCCTGAACGAGAGCGTCGGCGAACTCGGCGATCATGCTTCCGCCTCCCCGAAGTAGGCGCGGGCGATGGCCTCGCGCGAGGCCGCCGCGCTGTCGCCGGACAGGATCACCCGGCCTTCGCGCAGGCAATAGTAACGCGCGCTCTCGCGCAGGGCGCGGGCGATGTCCTGTTCGACCAGCAGGATGGCGCAGCCGGATCGCAAGATGGCGGGCAGGGCGGCGTAGATGCCGTTGATGACCGCCGGGGCCAGCCCGAGGCTCAATTCGTCGATCAGCAGCAGGCGCGGGTTGCGCAGCAGGGCGCGGGCGATGGCCAGCATCTGCTGCTCGCCGCCGGAGAGATGGCGGGCCGATTGATCCCATCGTTCCTTAAGGCGCGGGAACAGCTCGCATACGCGCTCGATCGTCCATGCTCCTTCGGCGGCGCGCCAGGTGCCGACGGCGAGATTTTCGGCCACCGTCAGCGAGGCAAAGAGCCGCCGCCCTTCCGGCACCAGGGCGATGCCGGCGGTGGCGATCTGGTGGGCCGGGGTGCCGCACAGGGCGCGGCCCTCGAAGGCGATGGCGCCGCCGCCGCACGCATGCAGCCCGGCGATGGTGGCGAACAGGGTGGACTTGCCGGCGCCGTTGGCGCCGATAATGGCCACCACCTCGCCCGGCTCCACGTGCAGCGAGACGCCGAACAGGGCCTGAAAGACGCCGTGGAAGGCGTCGAGGCCCTCGATCTCAAGCAGCCGGCTCATGCATCCAGCCCCATGTAGATCTCGCGCACGTCCCGGCGCTGGAAGGTGTCATGCGGCGGGCCGTCGGCGATGATGCGCCCGGCGTCCATGACGATCAGCCGGTCGATGGCCGACAGCAGGGCATGCACCACGTGCTCCACCCAGATGATGGTGACGCTCCCGGCCCGCAGGGCGCGGATGATGGCGAGCAGTTCCGCGCACTCCGAATCGGTCAGCCCGCCGGCGATCTCGTCGAGCAGCAGCAGACGCGGCGACGCGGCCAGCGCGCGGGCCAGCTCCAGCCGCTTGCGGTCGAGCAGGCGCAAGCCCCCGGCCGGGGTGTCGGCCAGGGCGCGCAGACCCAGACGGCCCAGCACGGCGGCGCAATGGTCACGGGCTTGCGCATGGCTCATGCGCCCGGCATGGCGGGCCGCCACCAGCAGGTTCTCATAGACGCTCAAGGTGGCGAACGGTTGCGGGATCTGGAAGGTGCGGGCGATGCCCATGGCGGCGCGCGCGGCGCTGGGCGCGGCGGTGATGTCGGCGCCGTCGAAGACGATGGCGCCGGCGCTGACCGGCAGCATGCCGGTGAGCAGGTTGAACAACGTGCTCTTGCCGGCCCCGTTGGGGCCGATGATGCCCAGCATGACGCCTTCATCGAGGCTGAAACCGACATCGTTGACCGCCAGCAGGGAGCCGAAGCTTCTGCTCAGGTGGGAGACGCTCAACAGTGCCATGTTTCAGCCAGCCCCGCGTTCGCCCGCCTCAACCGATCAGCCGCACCCGCCCGGTCCTGGCGATGTCCGGGTGGTCGCCGTTCTCGACGATGTCGAGCACCGGCCATTCTCTCTTGCCGACCGTCCACTGGCCGCCGACCAGCGGCGTCTTGGCGATGTTGGGCACCGGCCCCTTCCGGAAGTTGATGGGGCCGACGATGGACTGATAGTCGGTGGTCTTCAGGGCGTCGCGGATGGACTCGGGCTTGTCGATGTCCCGGGTGCGCTTCAGCGCGTCGATGGCGACCTCGAACAGCGAGTGCTTGAAGGCCAGCGGCATCGTCCACGGCCGGCCCGTCGCCTTCTGGTAGGCGTCGGCCAGCTCCTTGGAGCTCATGCCGTTGAAGCCGGACTTGTAGGGGTGGTGCGGCGACCACCAGACCTCGACGCTCAGCCCGTCGCCCTTCGCGCCCAGCGACTTGATGACCTGCGGGAACTCCAGCGCCTTGCCGACGGTGACCATCTTCGGCTTGAAGCCCTGTTGCGCGGCCTGCAACCAGAAGGTGGTGAAGTCCGGCGGCGGCACGACGCCGGTGACGATGTCCACGCCGGCCTTCCTGAACTGCGAGATGTGGGCCGAATAGTCGTCGCTGCCGACCTGGAAGCGGCCGGGATCGACGATCTTGTAGCCCTTCTTGTTCAGCACCGGCGGGAAGCCGATCTTCGGATCGCCCCAGGCGTTGCCGTCCGGGTCGTTGGGCCACAGGGCGCCGACCACCTTGGAGGTCTTGTCAGCGGCCTGATCCCAGATGCCGGAGTAGACGGAGATGACGTCCTCCAGCCCCCAGAAGAAGTGATAGGTCCACTCGAAGCCCTTCTTCGGGTCGCCCTTGCGGCCGAAGAAGTGGGGCTGCCAGGGGGTATCGTTGGTCAGGCAGGGCTTGGCGTTCAGCTCCGCCTGATCGGCCACCGGGTTGGTGGTTTCCGGCGTCGCCGTGGCGGTGATCAGGTCCACCTCCTCGCGCAGCAGCAGCTCCTGGGCGGCGGAGGCGGCGCGGTTGGCGTTGGACTGGCTGTCGCGGACGATGAATTCCACCGGGTGCTTGCGGCCGTTGATGGACAGGCCGCCGGCCAGCGCCTTG
>DRPD01000190.1 GCA_011374735.1 Thermopetrobacter sp. | reverse complement strand
GCCGCCCATCCACCCGGCACGGCTTCTCGACGTCCCGCTCCCCGTCCCGACCACCTTGCCCCATACTCTGGGTGGTCGGGAGGGGGAGCGGGACGGTGGAGTCCGATTTTGCGAACTTCGCGTCAGCGAAGACTCGCAAAATCAGATGAAAGAGAACCCCACCCCGGCCGCAGGCCGCCCCCGCGGAGGCGCAAATTGCGCGGATGCGCAATTTGCTTGCCGTGAGCGACATGAATGGCACGCGCCTTGCTGCCTCTCCACCATGTCGATGCGCCTGTCCCGCAGAAAGACGCTGGGCCTGCTGGCCGCCGCGCCGCTGGCGATGTCGCCGGCGGCGGCGCGCCCGCTGGCCGCTCTCGGCCCGGCGGCGGCGCGCGCCGGGCTGATATACGGCGCGTCGGCCAGCCGGGCGTTGTTCGACGACGCCGCCTACCGGACGCTGTATCTGCGGCATTGCCGGGCCATCACCTCCGACGTGGATCTGAAATTCGACTGGCTGCGCCCGCACGGCCCGGCGCGCTGGGAATGGGGCCCGGCCGACCGGCTGGTGGCCTTCGCGGAACGCACCGGCATGGCGTTCCGGGGCCATGCGCTGATCTGGAACGAGAACCCGCCGGGCTGGCTGAAGAGGCTGTCGCTGGCCGAAATCCGCCGGGTGTTCGATGAACACATCGACACCGTGGTGGGGCGCTACGCGGGTCGGGTGGCGGTGTGGGACGTGGTGAACGAGCCGTTCTGGCCCGGCCATGGCAGGCCCGGCGGCTATCGCGACGGGCCGTGGCTGGCGGCGTTCGGCCCGTCCTATGTGGCCCGCGCCCTGAAACGCGCCCGCGCCGCCGATCCGAAGGCGGTGCTGGCCGTCAACGAGGCCCATTGCGAGCGCGACGACGCGGTGGGCCGGGCCATCCGCAAGGGCATGCGGCGGCTGGTGGACGGGCTGCTGGAGGCCGGCGCGCCGCTCGATGCGCTGGGCTTTCAGGGCCACTTGCAACCGCAGCTGCCATATGACGACGCGCGCTTCGCCGGTTTCCTGCATGAGCTGGGTGCGAAGGTGGGGCGGCTGGACATCACCGAGCTGGACGTCAACGACGAGAGCTTTCCCGATGACGTGAAGCGGCGCGACGCGCTGGTGGCGCGGCGCTACCGGGATTTTCTGACCCATGTGCTGCGCGTGAAGCAGGTGCGCGCCGTCATCAACTGGCAGCTGGCCGATCATTACAGCTGGTATGCGGGATTGGCCAGGAACGGCGAGCTGCGCACCCGCCGCCCGCCGCGCCCGTTGCCGTTCGACGCCGCCTATCAGCCCAAGCCGGCCTTCGGCGCCCTGCTGGCGGCATTCGAGGCCAGAAGCCGGAAACCTGAACCCGGAAACCGGAAAGGCGCGAACAGATAACGCGCCATGCCGGCGGTTTGAGCCGGAGCATTTCCCCACACCCCTTCTGGTTTCCGGTTTCCGGCTTCCGATTCAAATCAGCCCCAGAGCGCGCAGGGAGGCGTGGCCGTCGCGGCCGATGATGACGTGATCGTGCACGCGGATGGCCAGCGCCTCGGCGGCGGCGACGATCTGCTTGGTCATCTCGATGTCGGCCCGCGACGGGGTGGGATCGCCGGAGGGGTGGTTGTGGGCCAGGATGATGCTGGCGGCGGACAGCTCCAGCGCCCGGCGCACCACCTCGCGCGGATACACCGGCGTGTGGTCGATGGTGCCGCGGTTCTGCACCTCGTCGGCGATCAGCCGGTTTTTGTTGTCGAGAAACAGCACCCGGAACTCCTCGCGCGTCAGCCGCGCCATGGCGGCGTTCAGATAGGTGATGAGCCGCCCCCAGCCGTCGAACACCGGCTTTTCGCGCGCCTGCTGGCGGCTCAGCAGCAGCGCCGCCGCCTCGACGATCTTCAATTCGGTGATGACGGTTTCGCCGACGCCCGGCACGCTGGCGAGCTGCGCCGGCGGCGCCGCGATGACATCGGCGAACGAGCCGAAACGGGCGATCAGCGCCTTGGCCAGCGGCTTGCAGTCGCGCCGCGGGATGGCCCGGAACAGCACCAGCTCCAGCATCTCGTAATCGGCCAGCGCCTCGGGCCCGCCTTGCCGGAAGCGCCGGCGCAGCCGCGCCCGGTGGCCGCTGACGGAGGCACCCGCCGGCGCGGCCCGGTCGGCCGCCCCGCCCGCCGCTTCCGGATGGATATCCTCGAAGCCCTTGTCGGTCATGCTGCTCTCTCCCCAGCCTCTATTGAGGCACAGCATGCGACTTTGGGTCAATGTGAAAAGCGCGCCTTTTGCACCTCGCGGCGCGGGCGCGTATAGTGGGGCCGACAAGCGGGGAGGGGATGGCGCATGAGCACGTTGGCGGCGGCGGAGAACGGCGAACCCAAGGAGGCCGGCAAGGCGGCGCTGCTTGGCTGGGTGCTTTACGACTGGGCGGCGCAGCCGTTCTTCACCCTCATTTTCACCTTCATCTTCGGCCCCTATTTCGTCGCCCGGCTGGCCGCCTCGCCGGAGGTCGGGCAGGCCTGGTGGACCGGCGCCACCGCCGCCGCCGGGCTGGTCATCGCCATTCTGTCGCCCATCCTCGGCGCGTTCGCCGACGCCACCGGGCCGCGCAAGCCGTGGATCGCCCTGTTCTCGGTGTTCTACGTGGCGGGTTCCGCCGCCCTGTGGTGGGCCTCGCCGACCCTGGAGACGGGGTTTCTCATCGCGCTGGGCGGCTATGTGCTGGCCACCATCGGCGCGGAGTTCGGCATCGTCTTCACCAACGCCATGATGCCCGATCTGGTGGGGCGCGAGAAGATGGGCCGGCTGTCGGGCATAGGGTGGGGGGTGGGCTATGCCGGCGGCCTGCTGGCGCTCGTCATCATGCTGGGGCTGGTGATCCCCGGCGAAAACGGGCGCACCATGTTCGGCCTGCCGTCGCTCCTCGGCTTCAGCCACGACACCTACGCCGGCGAACGGTTCTCCGGGCCGTTCACCGCCGTGTGGTATCTCGTGTTCGTGCTGCCGCTGTTCCTGTTCACCCCCGACGCGCCGAAGCGGGCCGGCGCCAGAGAGGCCATCCGCAGCGGCCTGAAGCAGTTGCGCGACACCCTGGCCGGCTGGCGCGAGCATCGCAACGCCTTTCTCTATCTGCTGGCGTCGATGAGCTACAAGGATGCGCTGGTGGGCGTGTTCGCGCTGGGCGGCATCGTCGGCGCGGCGGTGTTCGGCTGGCCGATCATGGTGGTGGGCATTTTCGGGCTGATCATCAATCTGGTCGGCGTGTTCGGCTCGTTCATCGGCGGCTGGCTGGACGACAAGCTGGGCTCCAGGCCGGTCATCATCGGCGGCATTCTGGTGCTGTTCTTCGCCACCGTGACCATCATGACGCTGGGCAGGGATTACGTGTTCGGCGTCATCGCCGTGCCGCCGCCGCCGGAAGGCGGCGGGCTGTTCGCCGGGGTGTCGGAGAAAGTGTTCCTGATCGCCGGCATCCTCGTCGGGCTGGCGGTGGGCCCGCTGCAGGCGGCCAGCCGCACGCTGCTGGTGTCGGTGGCGCCGAAGGACAAGATCACCGAGTTCTTCGGGCTGTATGCGCTGACCGGCAAGGCCACCAGCTTCCTGGTGCCGATGGCCATTTCCGCCACCACGGCGCTCTCCGGCAGCTTCCGCATCGGCCTGACGCCGATTCTGGTGTTCTTCGCCATCGGACTGGTGTTGCTTTTGATGGTGAAAGAGCCGCTGAAACCGGCCCGGGCGGCGCGTTCAGCCTGACATCAGGCCCGGTTTGTGCAGGCCGGCCGGGGAGAGGGTGAAGATCTCCACGCCGTCCTCGGTGACGCCCACGGAATGTTCGAACTGGGCCGACAACGAGCGGTCGCGGGTCACCGCCGTCCAGCCGTCCTTGAGGATCTTCACCTGCGGCTTGCCGAGATTGAGCATCGGTTCGATGGTGAAGAACATGCCGGGCTTCAGCTCCACCCCGGCCCCGGGACGGCCGTAATGCAGGATGTTCGGCGCGTCGTGAAACAGCCGGCCCAGCCCGTGGCCGCAGAAGTCGCGCACCACGGCGCAGCGTTCGGCTTCCGCGTATTCCTGAATGGCATGGCCGATGTCGCCGGTGGTGGCGCCGGGCTTCACCGCCTCGATACCGCGCATCATCGCCTCGTGAGTGACTTCGATCAGCCGCCGGGCCCGGGTGGAAATCCCGCCCACCGGATACATGCGTGAGGTGTCGCCATGCCAGCCATCGACGATCAGCGTCACGTCGATGTTGATGATGTCGCCGTCCTTCAGCACCTTGTCGCCGGGAATGCCGTGGCACACCACGTGATTGACCGAGGTGCAGATGCTCTTTGGAAAGCCGCGGTAGAACAGCGGCGCCGGGGTGGCGCCGTGATCCAAGGCGAACTCGAAGGCCAGGTCGTCCAGCCGGTTGGTGGACACGCCGGGGTGGACGTGTTCGGCCAGCATGTCGAGCGCCGCCGCGGCCAGCCGTCCGGCCTTGCGCATGCCTTCGAAGGCGTCAGGCCCCCACAGGCGGATCTGGCCGGTGGGGGCGGGCGGGGCGGAGGCGGCGTCGATATAAGGCGGCTGATTCATGGCGTCCTGACCGGAATCGGGCGGTTGGCGATCACTTCGGCGGGGCTGACGGCGGAGGCCAGCGCATACATCTCCACTCCGGCCGCGCGCGCCGCCAGCCATTCCTTCATATAGGCCGGATCGATGTCCGCCGCCACCTCGAAAACCTCCACGTCCGGCCGCTGGGCGAGATAGATCATCGCCGCCCGCCCGCCATCGGCGGCGATGCGCGCCAGCTCGCGCAGATGTTTCGCGCCGCGCGCCGTCACCGCATCGGGAAATTCCGCCACGCCGGGGCTGCGCGACAGGGTGACGTTCTTCACCTCGATGAAGGCGTCCGGTTTCGCGCCGTCGGTCAGCAGCAGATCGATGCGGCTGTTCTCCGCGCCATACTTCACCTCGCGGCGCAGGCCGCCGTAGCCACCCAGTTCCGGGATCACCCCGGCCGCCAGCGCCTCCTCGGCCAGCCGGTTGGGCAGGGCGGTGTTCAGGCCCACCAGCGCCGTGCCGGCCGGGCCGTTCACTTCCACCAGCTCCCAGCGGTGCGGATACTTGCGCTTCGGATCGTCGGAGACGGACAGCCACACCGGGTTGCCTTCATCCAGCAGCCCCAGCATCGAGCCGGTGTTGGGCGTGGAGGCGGTCACTTGCGTGCCGTCATCCAGCGCCACGTCGGCCAGAAAGCGCTTGTAGCGGCGGATCAGCCGCCCGCGCACCATCGGTTGCGGCAGTTTCATGGGCCGCAGGCATATCGCCCTCATGCCTCAATCGCAAGCGCCGCGCAACGGGATCGTTTCACGATGCAGGCTGGTGGCACAGCGAGGCGGCGCATGGTGATAGCGCAGCATGGTCAGCAGCAGATCGCCGCTGGCCGGATCGCGGCGCGCCTCCTTGAGCGCGCAGGCGAGAAAACGGCGCAGCATGGCCGGGCGGCGGCCCGTGCAGCGCGCCTCGACGAAGATGTTGAGCGGCTGGCCGGGCGGTGCCACGTAATCGGGCGCGGTGATGAGAATTTCGCCGCCGGGGATGTCGAAGCCTTTCCTGATGTATGGGCGCTGCAGGATCGCCTCGAAATCGGCCGCCACGCGCTCCGGCACGTTGACGGGCGCATCGGCCACCCGTCGTTCGTAAGTGAAGACGAGACGCGTGCCGGGCCCCTCGGCGCGCCAGCGGCGCACGGTGCAGCCCTTCCGCCCGCGATCCGGCACCGCACCGTAGAGCACGATGCGGGTGGCGCTTGCATGGCCGCGCACGGGGTAGGAGATAGGCCGGCAGCCCTTGCGGAACAGGTAGGCGACGCCGAACAGGGTGTCCTCGTCCTTCCAGCCGTAGAACAGAATCCTGCCCTTCAGGTGCGCCAGCCCGGCGCGCGGCGCGGCATAAAGGAACATCCGCTCCTGGCCCGCCGCGTGATAACGCATCAGCGAGCCGTTGTGCATCCACAGGCTGTCGGCGGCCTGAGCGGTCAACGGCGCAAGGAGCAAGAGGGTGATCAGGATGGTTGAGAAAAGGCGGAACATGGGCGATCCTTGGCCGGTGGAGCGATGAACCGGAAGCCTACATGAACAAGCAAGCGGACAACAACCCCAGCGCGGCGGTGCTGGTGATCGGCGATGAAATCCTGTCGGGGCGCACGCCGGACGCCAACATCAACACCATCGCCCGCTTTCTTGCCGAACGGGGCATCGACCTGAAAGAGGCGCGCATCGTGCCCGACGAGGAAGACGAGATCGTCGCCGCGCTCAACGCGCTCAAGGAGAAATACGATTACGTGTTCACCACCGGCGGCATCGGCCCCACCCACGACGACATCACCGCCGACGCGGTGGCGAAGGCGTTCGGCGTGCCGATCGATCATCATCCGGAGGCGTTGCGCATCCTTCGCGCATACTTCCGCGAACTGGGGCGCGAAGAGACGGACGCCCGCCTGCGCATGGCGCGCATCCCCGAAGGCGCGGCGCTGATCGCCAATCCGGTGTCGAAGGCGCCGGGATTCGCCATCGGCAACGTGTTCGTGCTGGCCGGCGTGCCGCAGGTGATGCGGGCCATGCTGCACGAGCTGGCGCCGATGCTGAAGGGCGGGCGGCCGGCGAAGAGCGTCAGCATCGAGGCGCTGATCCCGGAGGGCGATCTGGGCGTGCCGCTGGGCGACATCGCGGCGCGTCATCCGGGCGTCTCCATCGGCTCCTATCCGTTCTACGAGAAGGCTCCGGACGGGTCGGATCGCTTCGGCGCGCACATCGTGCTGCGCGGCCGCGACGAGAAGGCGTTGCGCGACGCCGAACGGGAGGTGCGCGCCCTGATCGAACGCCTGCAACGGCGGGGGAGCGCGCCGCCCGCCACCTGGGAATGAACGCGATTAATCATAAATTTACCGGGTTTCTTGAAGCGATCTTAACGCCCGTCGCCCTAGGGTCGTGCGCATGAGGGCAGAGGGGGCGTTCAACGAGAACGAGACGGAACGACAAGCCTTCCCGCCCCTGGTTGCGTCAAACTGGCAAGTGAAGTGACAGGTGCGATCATGACCCATCAGATGCTGCAAAAGGAGCGGCCCGGCGGTGAACGGGAGGCGCCGGTCAAGCGCCGCTATCTGGAGGCCCTGAACCTCATCGAGCGCCTGCACCGGCGGCTGCTCGACGTGGTCAAGGACGAATTCGAGCGCGACGGCGAGAAGGAGCTCAATCCGGTGCAGGCCTTGCTGCTCTACAACATCGGCGACGACGTGC
>DRPD01000189.1 GCA_011374735.1 Thermopetrobacter sp. | reverse complement strand
GGGACAAGCCCGGCTATGACGACGACTTTCGTTGGCTTCGACGTTGGCAGATCAGTGCCGCAGAGGTGAAGGCGGCGTCTTGCCTTAACTGCTTTCCGGAATATCACTTCGCGGGCGTCTTCGCCGGCAGTCTCAGGGCGATGAAGCGCGGCTCGTAGCGCATGGCGCGCGACAGCACCAGCAGCGGCACCGCCTTGCGGCCCCTGGCGCGAAACGCGGCGATCTGCGCCGCCGCCTGTTCCGGCGTCGCCACCTCCTTGCCGCCCACCTCGACGATCACGTCGCCTTCGACGATGCCCTTTTCCGCCGCTTGCGATTCGGCCGCCACCTGCATCACCAGCAGCCCCTTGCCGATCTTCGCCGGCAACTTGAACCTGGCCCGCGAGCGGTCATCGACGGGGCGCAACGTCATGCCCAGCAGCACCCGATGCCCCGCCTCGTCCGCCGCCTTGTCTTTCCCATCGCCCGGCCCCGCCGCACTGCCGGCGCGCGCCCGCATCATCTTCTCGCCGTCCTCCAGCCGCCCCAGCTCGACGTTCAGCGCCAGCCGCCGGCCGTCGCGCATCACTTCCACGACGACCCGCTTGCCGACCGGCGTTTCCGCCACGATGCGCGGCAGATCGCGCATCCTGGTGATGGCCCGCCCGTCGAACGAGAGGATCACGTCACGCGGCTTCAGTCCCGCCTTCCCGGCCGGCCCGCCGGGCGTGACCTCCGCCACCAGCGCGCCTTCGGCCCGCTTCAGCCCCAGCGCCTGCGCCATGTCTTCGCTCAGCGTCTGGATTTTCACCCCCAGCCAGCCGCGCCGCGTCTCGCCATATTTGATGAGCTGCGCCACCACCGTCTTGGCCAGGTTGGCGGGGATGGCGAAGCCGATGCCCACCGATCCGCCGGACGGCGACAGGATGGCGGAGTTCACCCCCACCACCTCGCCCTTCATGTTGAACAGCGGGCCGCCGGAGTTGCCCTTGTTGATCGCCGCGTCGGTCTGGATGAAGGAATCATAGGGCCCGGCCGAGATGTCGCGGTTGCGCGCCGAGATGATGCCCAGCGTCACCGTGCCGCCAAGCCCGAACGGATTGCCGATGGCCAGCACCCAGTCGCCCACCCGCATGGCGTCGGAATCGCCGAACGCCACATAGGGCAGCGGCTTGTCGCTGCTCACCTTCAACACCGCCAGGTCGGTCTTCGGATCGCGGCCGCGCAAGGTCGCCTTCAGCCGCGTGCCGTCGCGCAGCACCACGTGGATGGCGTCGGCGTTGGCGATCACGTGGTTGTTGGTGATGACATAGCCGTCGGCGGAAATGATGAAGCCCGAACCCAGCGCCGTCGGCCGCCGCCGCGGCGCCGGCCGCCGCCGCGGCGTTTCCTTGCGGCGGCGGAAAAACTTGTGAAACTCGTCGCGCGGCGTCGTGGCCCCGGAACGGGCGCGGCGTTTGCCCGTGGTGGTGATGGCCACCTCCGCCGCGCTCAGGGGGCGGGCGAGAGCGGCCAGCGACGGCGGCGGCGTGAACCCCCTGATCCGCGCCGATTGCGGCTCCGCCATCGCCGCGCCATGCGCGGCCAAAAGGGCCAGCCCCGCCAGCCATGCCGTCAACAGATGTCTCATTGCGCCTCTTTCCGCCCGCCGCGCCGGGGCAGGGCTTTTTCCGTGGAGTTACCGAAGTAGCGGAAGAACTCCGATGTCGGCTCCATCAGCACCGTCGCCCCGGAGGTCAGGCTCTTCTCATAGGCCTTCATGGAACGGTAAAAGGCGAAGAAATCCGGATCCTTGGTGAACGCCTTCGCGAAGATGGCGTTGCGCGCCGCATCGCCCTGACCGCGGATGATCTCCGCCTCGCGCTGCGCGTTGGCCAGCATCTCCACCTTCTGGCGGTCCGCTTCCGCGGTGATTCTGGCGGCCCGCGCCCGGCCGGTGGCGCGCAGCTCCGCCGCTTCCGCGAAGCGTTCCGCGTTCATGCGCTCATAGGTATCCTTCAGCACCTCCGGCAGCAGGTCGGTGCGGCGGATGCGCACGTCCACCACCTCGATGCCCAGATCGCGCGCCTCCTTGCGCACCATGGCGGCGATTTCGTCCATCATGGCGCGGCGATCCTTCGACAGCGCCGCGTCGAACGACCGGCGGCCATAGACCGCTCTCAATGCCGCCTCGATGCGCGGCTCCAGACGGCTCTGGGCGCGCCTTAAGGAGGCCCCGACACGCTCCAGAAAGCGCCGCGCATCGACGATGTGCAGCACCGTGATGGCATCCACCAGATAGCGCCGGCCGTCCACCACCTGCACCGCCTTGTTCGGCGTGTTGAAGAACAGCACCCGCTTGTCCACCCGCACCAGTTCGTCGAACACCGGCAGCTTGAAATACAGGCCCGGCTTGTCGACCACCTTCTGGATCTTGCCGAACCGCACCACGATCTTCTGCTCGCGCTCATCGACGATGAACAGGCTCGACCAGGCGAGAAAGGCGAGCCCGCCCAGCACGATCAGCAATCCGGAACGCATCGCGCCCATCACTTGCTCCCTCCCGTGGTCGGCCGCGCGCCACGCAACGTGCGGCCCGGTGGTTGCGCGCCCAGTTTGTCCAGCGGCAGATAAGGCAGCACGCCGGGGCCGCTCTTGCCGTCGATGATGAACTTGCCGGCCTTTTTCATCACCCGCTCCATGGTCTCCAGATAGATGCGCTTGCGGGTCACCGCCGGCGCCTTCTCGTATTCGGCCAGCACCTGCTCGAAGCGCGCCGCCTCGCCCTTGGCCTCTTCCACCACCCGCGCCTTGTAGGCCTTGGCCTGCTCCAGGATCTGGGCCGAACGGCCGCGCGCCTCGCCCAGCACCCGGTTGCGGTAGCGCTCCGCCTCGCGGATGAACTTGTTGAGGTTCTGTTCGGCCCGCTGCACCTCCTCGAAGGCGTCCAGCACCTGCGGCGGCGGGTCGGCCTTCTCCAGCTGCACCGACGTGATGACGATGCCGGCCTCATAGGAATCCAGCGTCTTCTGGATCAGGTCGCGCACCTCTTCCTGCGCCTTGACCCGGCCACGGGTGCGGATCTGCTCCGCCGGGGTGCGCCCCACCACCTCGCGCATGGCGCTTTCCGCCACCAGCCGGGTGAGCTGCTCCGGATCGTGAACGTTGAACAGGAACCGCCTGGCGTCGCGGATGCGCCACAGCACCGTGAACTTGATATCGACGATGTTCTGATCGCCGGCCAGCATCAGGCTCTCGTCGTCGTTGGCCCCGAAGCTGAGCTTGTTCTCCTTCTCCACCTTGGGCTTTTCCACCGTCTCCACCGGCCACAGGGCGAAATGCAGGCCCGGCCCGGTGGTGCGGGAGTATTCGCCGAAACGCAGCACCACGCCGGCCTCGTCCGGCTGCACCCGGTAGAGGCTGTTGTAGAGCCACACCGCCACCACCAGCAGCAGAATCAACGGCCACATGCCGCGCCCGGAGCCGCCGGAGGGCAGAACGTCCTTCAGCTTCTCCTGTCCCTTGCGGATGATCTCGTCGAGATCGGGCGCCGGCCCGCCGCCCGATGACGGGCGCTTCGGCCCCTGCCCCCACGGGCCGCCCCCGTCGCCTCCCTGATTGTTCCAAGGCATGAGTCGGTATCGCTCCTGCACATGTTTCTCGTGTATGGTTGGCGAGGCACGGCCAAGCCCCGTGCCGCCACGTGTCACGATGTATAGGACAGCGCCTTGATGAGAGTCCATGCACAATCCGGTCATCGCCCGCACCTTTCCGTTTTGCAATCCCTGCCGCTGCTGCTGTTGCTGTGGCTGACCAGCACCGCCCTGGCCGCCGGCGCCGGGCCGTTCGGCCCCTGGCAGGCGCCGCTGTTGCGCGATCATCCGCTGGTGGGGCGCATTCATGACACCGCCAGCGGCCGCGCCATCAGCCGCGCCGGGCTGGAAAGGCGCCTGAAGGCCGCCCCCATCGTGCTGCTGGGCGAAACCCATGACAACGCCGATCACCACCGCATCCAGGCCGCCCTGCTGCGCGCCTTCGCCGCCGCCGCGCCAAGGCCGCCGGCCGTCGTCTTCGAGATGATCGCCGAAGACAGGCAGGCACGCCTCGACGCCCTGATGAAGCTGCCGGAAAGAACCGCCGATCATCTGTTCGACGCGGTGAACTGGGACGACAGCGGCTGGCCGGCCCGGGCGCTCTATGCGCCGCTGATGACGGCGGCGCTCGATGCCGGCGGGCCATTGATCGCCGCCGGCGCGCCGCGCCGCTCGCTCAGGGCGATCACCGAAAAAGGCGAGGACGCCATCAGCCCGGCCCGCAGGAAGGCGCTGAAACTCGCCCCGCTGCCCGAACGGCAGCAGGCGGCGATGGAGCGCGAGATCGTCAAGGCCCATTGCGACATGATCCCCAACAGCGCGGCGCGCCGCATGAGCGTCATCCAGCGCCTGCGCGACGCGCTGCTGGCCGCGAAGCTGGTGCGCGGCTGGCGCGCCGCCGGCCGCGCCGCGCTCATCACCGGCAACGGCCATGTGCGCAAGGATCGCGCCGCACCGCTGTATCTGGCCCGCCACGGCGCGCCGCGCCCGCTCGTCGTCTGGATCGCCGAGGCGCGCGAAGAGGCGAAGGAAATCGCCGATCTGCTGCCCGATGACGCGCCGCCGGCGGCGATCGCCGACATCGTCATCGTCACCCCGCGCGCCGAACGCGAGGACCCGTGCGCGAAGTTCCGCCGCTTCATGAAGCGCAAGAAGGGCTGAGCCCGGTTCCTATGATTTCCGCTCATACACCTCGATGGTGTAATCGCAGGTATCACCCTCCTGCGCCGTGAAGCGCTCGCTGGACACCTTCTTCCAGATCGCCGGCTCCGGCTCGGGGAAGGTGGTGTCGCCGTCCGCCTCCATGTGCACCCGGGTGAGGTAGATGCGCTGCGCCTTCTGGCGCAGTTTGTCGAAGATCTGGCCGCCGCCGATGACGAAGATTTCGTCCACCCCGCGCTTGACGGCCAGCCGTTCGGCCAGCGCCAGCGCCTCCTCGAAGGAGTTGACGGTCAGCGCCTTCGGGTCGTCCATGATCCTGCCGCGGGTCAGCACGATGTTGTCGCGCCCCGGCAGCGCCTTGCCGATGCTCTCGAAGGTCTTGCGGCCCATGATGACCGGATGGCCCCAGGTGCGTTTTCTGAACCACTTCAGCTCCGAGGGCAGATGCCACGGCAGCTCGTTGTTGCGGCCGATCACCCCGTTGTCGGCCCGCGCCACCATCAGCGCCAGCGTCGGTGCCTTGTCGCTTGCCATCGTTTCCTCCTCTCAATGCCCCTCAACGCCGGCGCGCCCGCGCCTCTTCCTCCAGCGCCGCCAGCGGCGCATCGGGGGTGCGGGTGCAGAACCATTTCGATTCCGCCTTTGACACCCCCTTCACCGCCTTCATGGCGAAGGCCCGGCGCCTTTCGCATTCGGCCAGCGAAGGGTAGACCCTGGGGTGCCAGCCGGCCGGCTTCACCTGCGCGCCCGGCGTCCAGACGCCATTGAGCAGAATATGGACCACCAGCCAGTATTTCATCGTCACACCGCCACCTCGGCCCTGATGTGCGGATGCGGATCGTAACCCGTGATCACGAAGTCCTCGAAGACGAAATCGTCGATGTCCGTCACCTCGCGCGCCAGCCTCAGGCGCGGCAGGGGGCGCGGGTCGCGCCGCAATTGCTCGCGCGCCTGATCGAGATGATTGAGATACAGATGCGCATCGCCCAGGGTGTGCACGAATTCCCCGGGCTTCAGGCCGGTGACATGGGCGATCATGTGGGTGAGCAGGGCGTAGGAGGCGATGTTGAACGGCACGCCCAGGAACACGTCGGCGGAACGCTGGTAGAGCTGGCACGACAACCGCCCGTCGGCGACATGAAACTGAAACAGCAGGTGGCACGGCGGCAGCGCCATCTTCGGCAGATCGGCGACGTTCCACGCCGAGACGATCAGCCGCCGCGAATCGGGATTGGTGCGAATCTCTTCGATCACCCGGGCGATCTGATCCACCGTGGAACCGTCGCCGGCCGGCCATGAGCGCCACTGCGCGCCATAGACGGGCCCCAGATCGCCGTTCTCGTCGGCCCATTCGTCCCAGATCGTCACCTTGCGCTCGTTGAGCCAGCGGATGTTGGTGTCGCCGCGCAGGAACCACAGCAGCTCATGGAAGATGGAGCGCACATGCAGCTTCTTGGTGGTCAGCAGCGGAAAGCCGTCGCCCAGATCGAACCGCATCTGGTGGCCGAACACGCTGAGGGTGCCGGTGCCGGTGCGGTCGTCCTTGCGCACCCCTTCATCGAGGATGCGCCGCATGAGATCGAGATACTGCCGCATGACGTCTCAACCGATAAGCGTTTGCCCGATGCGCGCAGCATAGCACGTCGGCCAGAAAATACGCCCGGCCATGAGACCGGGCGCAAATCCTGTGGATGGTCGGCCTTCGGATCAGGCCACGGCGCTCAGCTTGCCGGCGTTCCTGGCCAGCAGATAGTAGAAGGTGACGCGCTTCTTGTTGCGGTCGCCCTTCATCTGCTCGCACACCTTCTGCACCGCGGCCGCCGCCTCGTCGGGGCCCATGCCCAGCTTCTTTTTGCAAAAGCCGCCGCGCACCCGCTCCAGCTCGGTATCGTCGGAGCACGACACCAGCGACGCGTCACGCGAACGCAGCGCGATGCCCAGATACTTCACGATGCCGGCCACCGCCGCCTCGTCCGGCGACGAATCATAACGTTTCACGTCCTCGATATGTGCGGAAATGTCAGCCATCTGACTTCACCCCTGCTTGTTTCGGTCCCATTGGTCTCGCGCGCCCCCTGTGTCAGGGACCGCCAGACGGGAATGTAACGGAAACATCATGGGGATGCAAAAACGCACCCGGGCGGGCTGTGAATAAGATTCCGCCGCCCCTATATTATGTAACGGAGCGAACGGAGATTCGATCAGACTGGGAGGATGCCATGCGTATCTATTCGCCCGATTTCGCCTATGGAACCACCATCCCGTCCCAATACACCTGCGAGGGCGAGGACGTCTCGCCGCCGCTGATCTGGGAAGGGGTGCCCGGCCGCGCCAAAAGCCTGGCGCTGATCGTCGATGACCCTGACGCCCCCGATCCGGCCGCGCCGAAGATGGTCTACGTGCACTGGGTGGTGCACAACCTGCCGCTGCCGGACAAGCCGCTGCATCCGTTCAAGCTGGCCAGGGGGGCCTCGGGCAAGGACATGCCGGCCGGCAGCGTGGAAGGCATCAACGACTGGAAGAACACCGGTTACGGCGGCCCCTGCCCGCCGATCGGCCGGCATCGCTACTACTTCAAGCTCTACGCGCTGGACACCACTTTGCCCGATGAGCCGATGACCAAGGACGAGCTGCTGAAGGCCATGGAAGGCCACATCGTCGATACCGCGGAGCACATGGGCACCTACCGCAAGCAGGAGAAGAAAAAGAAGGTGGCCTGAACGGCGGGCGGACTGCCCGGCGGCGGGGCGCTCAATCCCCCGCCGTCGGGATGTGGATCACCGCCCCGCAATGCTTGCAGTGGCTGGCGTCCGCGTCGTGCTCATAAAGCCCGCATCGGGCGCACTTCACCCGCACCTTGGAGGCGCGGAACACCGACTGGGCGAGGCGCAGGAACAGCGCCACGCCCAGCACCATGATGAGAATGGCCAGCAGCCGCCCCGACGCGCCGGTCAGCGTCACGTCGCCATAGCCCACCGTGGTCAGGGTGGTGACGGTGAAATACAGCGCGTCGATGTAGTTGCCGATGGCCGGATTGACCGGGTGCTGAAAGGTGTAGACGGCGGCGGTGACGACGAGGATGAAGACGATCAGATTGACCGCCGCCAGGATCACCTGCTCATGGCGCCGCACGAAGCCGAAGCGGCGCTTCAGGTCGCCCAGCACGTGATAGGAGCGCAGCAGGCGCAGCGCCCGCAGGATGCGCAGGAAGGCGAGGTTTTCCACCGCCAGCTCCACCACCAGCGAGACGATGACCACCACATCGGCGATGGTGGCGATCTGCAACAGATAACGGCGGCGGTTGTCGCTGATCCACAGCCGGATGCAGAAATCCACCGCCACGTAGGCGAGCAGCGCCAGTTCGACGGGCCGCATCCAGGCGGCGGTGTGCACCATGGAGGCGGCGATGAAGAAGGCCACCGTGAACACGTCCAGCCCCAGCAGGCCATAACGGAACCAGCGGGCGCGCTGCGAGCGCCCCTCATAGAGCAGCCGCACGGCGCGCTGCAATGGGGCTTCTTGCGGGCCGGTTCTGTCGCGAGTCGAAGCCATGTTCGGCGGCGCATCCTTGGAATGACGCGCGCAATATCCTATATATGTCCCGTCCGGGCAACCGGACTATGGCGATAAACGGCCGTCGCAATATCCACCCCGGACCCGGGGGCAGTACCCGGCGCCTCCACCACATGCGCCGCCTGGGCCACATGAGGCCCGTGCACGCCGACCCGACAACGACGGCGCATCTGATGGGGGCGAAACAGTTTCGACGGGGTGGAGAAAGGACGTGCCTTTCGCCCGGTTGTGGTACCGCCGTAACGGTCCGAACTGCAATAGTTGCCAACGACAACTATGCTCCGGTGGCTGTCGCTGCGTAATGCGGCACCAGACACCGACCGATAAAGTCCCGGGCGCGTAAAGCCCGCCCGGGCGGGGCTTCGGGAGGGCGCCTGGCAACAGAAGCCCTCCCACTTCATTTTGGGGCTGTCCTGGATAAATCACTCAGTGTCGTTTCATATCATTGAAATCATGATGATTTCTCAATATCTGGATAGCATGATTTATTAAGGATTGAGAGAAGCGCCAATGGCGACTTTTCGCCATTGGCGCTTCTTTGCCATTTTTTCGCGGGCTCATTGAATGTCAAGCATGAAACCGCTTCGCGGCGGCCCGCAGGGCCGTGCTTGACATTCAATGAGCCCGTGAAACAGCAAACCCGTTATCTGGGACAGCCCCTTTTGATGGGCGGAGATGGAAAGGGGCGCATCGGCGGCCGGGCGTCAGATTGCGGCGTCGCCGAAGCCCAGCCGCTTCAGCTCCGCCACCAGTTGCCGATAGACCGGCCGCTTGAACGGCACCACCAGATCGGGCAGACGATCCAGCGCCTCCCAGCGCCAGTCGGAGAATTCCGGCGCATGGCCGATCCCGGAGAGGTCGATTTCCGCATCATCGCCGGTGAAGCGCGCCGCGAACCATTTCATCTTCTGGCCCCGATACTTCCCGCCCCAGGCCTTGCCGACGAGATGTTCCGGCAGATCGTAGATCAGCCAGCCGGGCACTTCCGCGGCGATCCTTGCGGAGCTGACGCCCGTTTCCTCGCGCAACTCGCGCAACGCCGCGGCGGCGGCGTCTTCGCCCGCGTCGATCCCGCCTTGCGGCATCTGCCACCAGTGGCCTTCGCCCTCGTCATTGGGGGCGTCGGCCCGCCTGCCGACCCACACCCGCCCTTGCCGATCGAACAGCGCCACGCCGACGCAGGGGCGATAGGGCAGCCCGCGCCCGCTCATCCGCGGCCCTGCAACTTGAAGATGGCGCTCACCGGCACGAATTGCACCCTGCCCGAGGCGCGCATGGCGTCGATCCAGTATTCCAGCTCTTCCACGGTGGCGTCGAACGCCGCGCCGACGCCGATGGCATGGCCCCGCCGTTCGGCCAGCGCCACCAGCTCCTTCAGTTTCGCCCGGATGGCCTCGCGTTTGGCCACCGCGTCGATGTGCACCTGCGCGGTGGCCGCCGGCAGGCCGATCACCGCCGCCAGATTGGCCAGCAGCGACTGCGGCACGCGGCCGTTGTCGATGAACACCAGCCCGCGCCGCTTCGCCTCGTGCAGCACCGGGGCCAGCGCCTCGCCATTGGCCAGAAAGCGTTGCCCGGCATAGTTGATCAGCCCCACGTAGCCGGCCGCGCGGGCCATCAGCCAGCGCATGCTGGGAATGTTCTTCGCGCCCGCCGACACCAGCAACGTCTTCGGCCCCGGATTGACCGACGGATAGCCCCACGGCTCCATCGGCAGCTCCAGCAGCACCTCATGGCCGTTGGCCCGCGCGGCGTTGATCAGCCCCTGCAGGCGTTTGCCATAAGGCGCGAAAGCCAGCGTCACCACGCCGGGCAGCATCTCGATGGCATCCCGCGTGCGCCGGGCGTTCAGCCCCAGCCCGCCGATGACGAGGGCGATTTTCGGTTTGGCCGATGTCAACACGGCGCGCCGCACCGGCCGGGCATAGGCATCCGCCGGCTTGC
>DRPD01000188.1 GCA_011374735.1 Thermopetrobacter sp. | reverse complement strand
ATGCCCACGGCGCCACCTTCTCCGCCAATCTCCTCACCCGGCTGGCCGATCGCGGCGCGCTGATGGTGTTCTGCGGCCCCAACCATGCGCCCCATTCCCTGCTCTGGCCGCTGCAAGGCCACCACGCCCAGGGCGGCCGCATGCACGATCAGATCACCGCCCCGAAACCGCTGCGGAAGCAATTGTGGAAACAGGTGGTGGTGGCCAAGATCAGGATGCAGCAGGCCATCCTCGCCGCCGCCGGCGCGCCGGCCGACGCCTTCGACCTGCTGGCCCGCAAGGTGCGCTCCGGCGATCCGGACAACGTGGAGGCACAGGCCGCGCGCCGCTACTGGCCGCTGCTGTTCGGCCCCGAGTTCCGCCGCGACCGCACCGCCGGCGGCCTCAACGTCCTGCTCAACTATGGCTACACCGTGTTGCGCGCCTGTGTGGCCCGCGCCGTCATCGCCGCCGGGTTGCACCCGACGCTCGGCATTCATCATCATAACCGCGCCAACGCCTTCGCGCTGGCCGACGACCTGATGGAGCCCTTCCGGCCGCTGGTGGACTTTACAACGCGGCAACTTTCGCGCGAAAATATGGAACCGGAGCTGGATGCGGAAGCAAAACTGCGGCTCGTTCGGATGTTGTCGTTCGATCTCGCGTTGCCGGACAGCCGCACGCCGGTCGGCGGCTGCGTTCAGCGCCTCGCCGTGTCTCTGGCGTAAAGTTTTGAACAACGTGCCGCACGGCTGGAGTTTCCGGCGCCGCCGCAGGCGCTGGAGCTGGAAGAGTTGTGAGGGAGTATGGAGTCATGGGCCGCAAGGGCGGGCCGGATGTGTTTTTGAGTGGGTATCGGCTGATGTGGATGCTGGTCATGTTCGACCTCCCCGTGCACGACCGCAAGAGCATGCGGGAGGCCACGAAGTTCCGCCAATTTCTGCTCGACCGCGGATTTGAGATGAACCAGTTTTCGGTCTATCTTCGTTTCTGTGGCGGGCAGAAACAGTTCGAGACGCATGTGAAGGCCATTGAGAAGAATCTGCCATCCGGCGGCAACGTGCAGATCCTGCAGATCACGGACAAGCAATATGAGAAGATCCGAATCTACGCCGGCCAGCGGCTGCGCAAGGCGCGAAAAAATCCGGATCAACTGGCGCTGTTTTGAGCGTATGGGCCGTTTTTCCGCATGGAAAAGCCGCCCAAACACCTTGAAGATCAAGGGCTTGAGCGGCCATCCAGCTTAGCAGATCAGAAAATGCAGTCCAGCCGCAACCAAAACCCTTGCCTCAGCCCCGCTTAGGGGGCTGAGGCAAGGGTTGCGGCCGGCGGCGCCGGCCGCGGGCTGGTGAAGCCCCTTTCAAACAGAGCCGATGAGCCCTCACGCCCCCGCCAGTTCGCGGGAGCGGCGGGTGGCGGCGGCGACGGCGCGGGTCATCAGATCGCACAGGCCGTCGTCGGCCATCAGCGTCCGCAACGCCGCTTCCGTGGTGCCGCCCGGCGAGGTGACCGCCGCGCGCAGCGCCGCCGGGCTCTCCGCCGCCTGTTCCAAGAGCGCCCCCGCCCCCGCCACCGTGGCCCGCGCCAGCTTCGCCGCCAGTTCCGGCGGCAACCCTTGCGCCTCCCCCGCCGCCGCCAGGCATTCGGCCAGCAGGAACACATAGGCCGGGCCGGAACCGGACGTGGCGGTCACCGCGTCCATCAGCGCCTCGTTCTCCACCTCCACCACCTCGCCCAAGGGCGCCAGCAGGGTGTGCGCGATACCGCGTTGCGCGTCCGTCACTCGCCCGTTGCCGACCAAGGCGGTGATCCCCTTGCCGATCGCCGCCGGTGTGTTGGGCATGGCCCGGATGACCGGCACGTCCGCGCCGAACACATCGGCGAAAGACCCCAGCGTGATGCCCGCCGCGATGGAGATGACGAGCGAGCCGCCACCTCCCGCCCCGGCCAGCGGCTTCAGCGCCTCGTCCATCATCTGCGGCTTCACCGCCACCACCAGCAACGCCATGTCCGATAGCCGCGGCGGCGGATTATGAGCGATGCCATGCCGGGCGATCAGCTCGCGCGCCCGCGCCGACGGGGAAGGATCGAGAACGACGATCTTTTCAGGATCAAGCCCCGCCGCCAGCCAGCCGGCCAGCATCGCCGTGCCCATCCGCCCCGCCCCCAGCAGCGCCAGTCGCCCCGGTATGTCCTCGAATGCACCCATGGCGGCGGACTATAGCAGAGGAAGGAGGCCGGCCACCAGCACCCTCGTCATGCTGAGGCAGGGCCATCAACGAACCAATCAAGGAAGATCTCGTCATCCTGACGCAAGTCAGGATCTCGTGCCGCATGCGCATGCGCTCGTGGCCTGAGAAAACGAGGCCTGTTCGATTCATGGATACCCGGCGGGGCGCCGCTCACGCCTCGCCGACGGTTTCAAACAGGCACGCGTCGATGGCCTCGCGCGCGCTCTTGCCGGCCCACAGCACGAACTGGAAGGCCGGATAATACTGCTCGCAGGACTTCAGCGCGTGGGCGATCAGCGCCTCGCACTGGGCCGGCTCGGCCAGCGCCCCGCCCGACAGCGGCAGGCTGCTGCGATAGACGATCAGGTTGTCCTTCGGCCACAGATCGAAGTGGCCCAGCGCCAGCCGCGCGTTGATCATGCGCAGCAGGCGGTCGATCTCCGGGCTGCGCCGGGCCGGGCGGCGGAAGGCGAACATGCAGGCCAGCTGCAACAGCTCCGTGTGCGGATCCCAGCTCAGCGACAGATGCAACTCGGCGTCATGCGCCGCGATCACCATGTGCGCCTCGTCCTCGCTGATGCGCGACAGCGGCCAGGCGTGGGTTTCCGCCAGCGCCTCCACGTGATCGAGCGGATTCTCGGGGATGTCGAAGGTCGCGATGTCGGTGCCGGCCATGAGTGCCTCGTAATGGTCTGTATTGTCTTCGGT
>DRPD01000187.1 GCA_011374735.1 Thermopetrobacter sp. | reverse complement strand
TGTTGACGATCACGTCATGCGGCTCGGCGGTGATGGCATGGCGCGCGATGGCCTCGTCCAGCGCCGCGCCGTCGTCGGCCGGGCCCGCGCTCAGCGAGTAGACGCCGGGCAGATCGATGACGCGCGCCTCGCCCACCGCGTCGCGGCACACGCCCTCGCGGCGCTCCACGGTGACGCCCGGCCAGTTGCCGGTGCGCTGGCGTGCCCCGGTGAGGCGGTTGAACAGCGTGGTCTTGCCGCTGTTGGGGTTGCCGGCGAGAAAGACGGTGAGGCGCGCCCGTCGCTCCCGTTTCGGGGCTTCGGCGGGGCCGTCGCCGCAGCATTCCCTGGCCATGGCTCAAGCGTCCCGTTCGATCAGCACCCGGCGGGCGGCGGCCGGGGCCAGGGCCAGCTTCAGGCCGCGGGAACTGACGACGGTGCCGGCGGAGGATTTCTGCACCACCCGGATGGCGCCGCCCGGGCGCAGGCCCAGATGGCGCAACCGGCGGCGCAGGGCGGCCTCGCCCTCGATGGCGCGGATGACGCCGGCGGCGCCGGGGCGCATGGCGGCCAGGTCGGTCAGTGGCGCGTCGGGCGGTTGGCGATCCTGCGGGTATTGCATCGGAAACCCTCTCATGGCGGTTCGCACGGCCTGATGCAGGTCAATTCTTGCTAATGATTATCAGCGCCGTATCATAGGTAGGAGATGTGAGAATGGCTTGCAAGAGGCGTGCCGCCGGCAATTTGTCGCATTCGGAAGGTGGAAGCCAGCAACCCGGCCCCAAGAGCGCGGGGCATGAAAGGAACCTCGTCATACCGGCGAAAGCCGGTATCTCGTGCCGCAGATTCATGCGCTTGTGGTCTGAGATGCCGGCTTTCGCCGGCATGACGTATATCGCATTGTTTCATGAGTTTGTGGAACGAGATTCCGGCTCTCGCCAGAATGAGGTGTGAGGCTCACAGCTCGGTGTATTTGTCGGCCCGGCCGCGGGCCTTGTCGGCGGGGTATTTCTTCTCGTTCAGCGCGATCTTCTCCGCCGCCGCCGCGGCCAGGTCGAAATCCGCCTTCTCGGCGATCAGCAGCAGGTAGAGCAGCACGTCGGCGCATTCCTCGCGCAGGCGGGCGCGCAAGGCGTCGTCCTCGCGCAACGCCGCGTCCAACTCCTCCTCCCGCTTCCACTGGGCCAGCTCCAGCGCCTCCGCCGCCTCCAGCGACAGCGACAGCAGCAGGTCCTTCAGGGTGTGAAACCGCGCCCAGTCGCGGGCGTCGCGAAAGGCGATCAGGCGCTCGGTGAGGCTGCGCAAGGTGGGGCCTTGCCGGTTATCGGACATGCGCATTTCTCCCTTTCTCATAACCTGTGAACGATCCCCGTATCCCCCGCAAGGGCGCGGGCGGTTATAGCACGCCCGCCCCGCAACGCCCCGGTGGATGATTTCCGCAACGTGAAGCGCACGTATTGCAATGTGAAGCGATCATGATAGGGTGCGGCCCGGATTCTCGGGGCAACAACCACAGGGGACATCATGCGGATCGCCCAGATCACCGACACCCACATCGCCGTGCCGCCGGTGGAGGGCGCGCGGCGCGAGCGCGATCTGGCGCGCACCATCGCCGCCATCAACGCGCTCGACCCCCTGCCCGATCTGGTGGTGCACACCGGCGACGCGGCCGATCGCGGACAGCCGGCGGAATATGAAGTGGTGCGGCGGCTGATGGAGGCGCTCAACGTGCCGTGGGTGGTGCTGCCGGGCAACCGCGACAAGCAACGCCACATGCGCGCCGCGTTCGGCGATCTGCCGTGGGCGCCGGCCGGTGACGGGCCGTTCGATTTCGTGCTCGATGACTTCGCGCTGAAGGTGGTCGCCTTCGACACCTGCACCGGGCCGGGGCACAAGGGCTGGGCCGACGATGACCGGCTGGCGGCGCTGGCGGCGATGCTGGAGGGCGGGCAGCCGGCGGTGGTGGCGATGCACCATCCGCCGTTCGAGGTGGAGGAGATCCCCGATCCACGCCAGTTCGAGAAATGGGAGCAGGCGGAGGCGCTGGCCGGACTGCTGGCCAACGCCGACAACGTGGCGGCGGTGATGACCGGCCACATCCACCGCCATGTGCGCGGCCACGCCGGGGAGGTGCCGATCCTGATCATGCCGTGCAACGCCGCCGATTTGCGCAAAGGGCCAGCCAAGGCGCTCGACGACAAGGTGGCCTATCTGCTGCACCGCTTCGACGACGCCAGCGGCACCTGGCGGGGCTCCGACTTCGTGGTGCAGGACGCGGCCGGCGAGACGCTGGTGGCCTGACCCTTCTTCCCCCTCAGCACTTCCAGCCCCAGAACCAGCCCTTGCGGCAGGTGAAGCGGGCGGTGAAGGTCAACGGCTTGCCTTCGGCCGGCGCGGCCAGGGCGTCGATCAGCGGCAGGCGATAGACGGCGGTCTTGCCGTCGTCGCGCAATCGGCCGTTGGTGCGCACCATCTTCGGCGCGATGATGCGGAAGGTGGCGTATTGGCCGATCAGCATGGGGCGGACGAGGGCCATTTCCGACTGGCCGGGGCGGCTCGTGGCTTTGCTGGC
>DRPD01000186.1 GCA_011374735.1 Thermopetrobacter sp. | reverse complement strand
GAAGTCATCTGGGAAAAGGGGGCGGCGGCGCAATTCGACGTGGCGCGCATCGACGAGATCGAGGCCGAAGTCAAGCACGACGTCATCGCCTTTCTCACCCATCTGGCCGAGATCGTCGGGCCTCAGGCGCGCTTCGTGCATCAGGGCATGACCTCATCGGACGTGCTGGACACCTGCTTCAACGTGCAGCTGGTGCGCGCCGCCGACATCCTGCTCGACGGCATCGACCTGGTGCTGGCGGCGCTGAAGAAGCGGGCCTTCGAGCACAAAATGACCCCGACCATCGGGCGTTCCCACGGCATTCACGCCGAGCCCACCACCTTCGGCGTCAAGCTGGCCACCTTCTACGCCGAGTTCAGCCGTGCGAAGAAACGCCTGCAATTCGCCCGCGACGAGGTGGCCACCTGCGCCATCTCCGGGGCGGTGGGCACCTTCGCCAACATCGACCCGGCGGTGGAGGAATACGTGGCCGAACAGCTGGGCCTGAAGCCGGAGCCGGTGTCCACCCAGGTGATCCCGCGCGACCGCCATGCGATGTATTTCGCCGCACTGGCCGTCGTCGCCTCCTCCATCGAGCGCCTGGCGGTGGAAATCCGCCACCTGCAGCGCACCGAGGTGCTGGAAGCGGAGGAATACTTCTCCAAGGGCCAGAAAGGCTCCTCCGCCATGCCCCACAAGCGCAACCCCATCCTGACGGAAAACCTCACCGGGCTGGCGCGGCTGGTGCGCATGAGCGTCATCCCGGCGCTGGAGAACGTCGCCCTGTGGCACGAGCGCGACATCTCCCATTCATCGGTTGAGCGCGGCATCGGGCCGGACGCCACGGTGCATCTGGACTTCGCGCTCAGACGTCTGGCTCAGGTGGTGGACAAGCTGGTGGTCTATCCCGAACGGATGGAGAAGAACCTCAACCTGCTGGGTGGCTTGATCCATTCGCAACGGGTGCTGCTGGCCCTGACCCAGGCCGGCATGGCGCGCGAGGACGCCTATCGCGCCGTGCAGCGCAACGCCATGCCGGTATGGCGCGGCGAAGGCGATTTCCTCACCTTCCTGAAGAACGACGACGAGGTGCGCGCCCATCTCTCCGAGGACGGGCTGACCGCGCTGTTCGATCTCGACTATCACTTCCGGCACGTGGACACCATCTTCGCCCGCGTGTTCGGTGAAGAGGCTCAATAATCGTCGATCAGGCCGCCGCCGGAAATGAACAGCCGCCGCCCCACCCGCTGGCGCGCGCGGTAGGCGCGCGCCGAAACCCGCCGCGCACTCCATTGCCGCTTGCGGCGCTTGTAATAACGGCGCTTTTTCTTGCGCTTGCGATAAGTGATTTTCGGCGTGACGCCGGTCACCCGGATCAGGGTGTTGCGCCGCCCATGCTGGCGCACCAGATCATAGAAGGTGCGCGCGGCGGCTGGTGACAGGCGGATGCAGCCATGCGATGCCGGGCGGCCAAGGCGCGATACGGCGTTGGTGCCGTGAATGGCGTAGCCGCCGTAGTAGAACACGGAGAACGGCATCGGCGCGTTGTCATACTTGCGCGAATAGTGCATGCGCTTGAGGAATTTCGGCCGCCATGTGCCGCGCGGCGTGTAATAGCCGCGGCGGCCGGACGAAATGCGCCAGGTGGCGTAGGGAAAGCCGTTCACCGTCACCGTCATGCGCTGGGTGGTCAGGTTGACATGGGCCACCACCTTGGCCAGCGCCGCCGGCACGTTCATCAAGGCGAACAGTAGCGCCGCCGCCAGCGCGGCGGCGAAATTCTTGCGGGGTGTCATGAGGTTGCCTCTCGTTCCCTGGGGTTTCATTGCCGGTTGCAGCCGCACCCGCTCTCGGTAGTCGGAATTATTCCACAGCCTTACCGTCCACACAAGTCACGATAACTTCAACCGGGGCCCCTCACCCTTCGCGCTTCACCTGCTCCAGCGCCTCGGCCAGCAGTTCCTCCAGCCGCCGCCTGAGACGATGGTCGGACACCTCCACGCCCTTCGCCTCCAGATCGGCCCGCACCTTGCGCAGCACGTCTTCCGTCCCCGGCTCGTCGAGATCGCTCAGCACCACCTCCTTCGCATAAGCCCCCGCTGCCGCGCCGGACAGCCCCAGCAATTCGGCCACCCACAGGCCGAACAGCCGGTTGCGCCTTGCCTCCGCCTTGAAGCGCAGTTCCGCGTCATGGGCGAATTTCTCCTCCGCCGCTTTCTTGCGTTCCTCGAAGCCGTCGGTCATGGTGTCGCTCCCTGAAAGTGGCATGATACGGGGCCATGTTCATCTGTCGCTTCTGCATAGCCCGCCCGCCCCGGCCAAGGCAACGGCCGGTTGACTTTCCCCCGCATCGGCGGCATGTCAGCGGCGAGGATCGGCGCACGCCGGCCAAACGCAACCCGTCAGGAACCTCCCCATGAACCACAAGGGCAAGCGCCTGTATGAAGGCAAGGCCAAGGTGCTCTACGAAGGGCCGGAGCCGGGCACGCTGGTGGTGCATTTCAAGGACGACGCCACCGCCTTCAACGGCGAGAAGCATGAAATCATCGAGGGCAAGGGGGTGCTGAACAACCGCATCTCCGAGTTCATCTTCACCCGGCTTGGCGAGATGGGCATCCCGACCCATTTCATCAAGCGCCTGAACATGCGCGAACAGCTGGTGCGCAAGGTGGAGATCATCCCGCTGGAGGTGATCGTGCGCAACGTCGCCGCCGGCTCCATCGCCAGCCGGCTGGGCCTGCGCGAGGGCGAGCGGCTGCCGCGCACCATCATCGAATACTGCTACAAGGACGACGCGCTGGGCGACCCGCTGGTGGCCGAGGAGCACATCGCCGCCTTCGGCTGGGCTTCCGGGCCGGAGATGGACGACATGGTGCAACTGGCGGTGCGCATCAACGACTATCTGTCGGGGCTGTTCGCCGGCATCGGCATCCGGCTGGTGGACTTCAAGCTGGAATTCGGCCGCCAGTATTCGCAAGACGGCATGGTGCGCACCGTGCTGGCCGATGAGATCAGCCCCGACTCGTGCCGCCTGTGGGACATGGGCACGGACGAGAAGATGGACAAGGACCGCTTCCGCCGCGATCTGGGCGGGCTGGTGGACGCCTATGCGGAAGTGGCCCGCCGGCTGGGCATCATGGGCGGCGACGACAAGGGCGTGCCCAACGGCCCGCGGCTGGTGAAAAGCTGAAGCCGGAAACCAGAAGCCAGAAATCAGAATGGTGATCGTGGCACCGTAGCCGCATAACCTCAAGCACGGCGTCAAAGGATAAGCCGGAGCGTCGCCCCTCATCCCCTTCTGGTTCCTGGCTTCTGGCTTCTGGTTTCTGGTTTCTGGTTTCTGGCTTCTGATTGAAAATCCTGTGCACAGCCGCCCGCATCGGCGATGCATCAAAGGCTCGAATCTGCTATGCGCGGGCCAGCCGGCTGACGAAAGGAGCGTTCGCATCATGAAGGCCACGGTGCGCATCATGCTGCACGACAACGTGCTCGACCCGCAGGGCAAGGCCATCCGCCACGCGCTGGAAACCCTGGGCTTTTCCGGCGTCGAGCGGGTGCGTCAGGGCAAGCTGATCACCCTGGAACTCGCGGAAACCGACCCCGGGAAGGCCCGCCAGCGGGTGCGCGAGATGTGCGAAAAGCTGCTCGCCAACACGGTGATCGAGAGCTACGAGATCGACATCGCGGAACAGAGCTGATGAAGGCCGCCGTCCTCCTGTTTCCCGGCATCAACCGTGAGCACGACATGGTGCGCGCCATCAGGCGGGTGAGCGGCCGCGACCCGACGCTGGTGTGGCACACCGAAAGCACCCTGCCCGCCGGCCTCGACCTTATCGTCATCCCCGGCGGCTTCTCCTATGGCGATTATCTGCGCGCCGGGGCCATCGCCGCGCGTTCGCCCATCATGCGCGCCGTGGTGGACGCGGCGGCGAAGGGCGTGCGGGTGCTGGGCGTGTGCAACGGCTTTCAGATCCTCACCGAAAGCGGCCTGCTGCCCGGGGCGCTGATGCGCAACGCCGGGCTGAAGTTCGTCTGCAAGACGGTGCGGCTGAAGGTGGAAAACGCCTCAACCTTCTTCACCAACCGGTTGAACAGCGGCGACGTTCTCCCCTGCCCCGTGGCCCATCACGACGGCAACTACTTCGCCGATGCGCAAACGCTGAAGCGGCTGGAGGGCGACGGCCGGGTGGTGTTCCGCTACGCCGACGGCACCAACCCCAACGGCTCCATCAACGACATCGCCGGGATCGTCAATGAGGCGGGCAACGTCATCGGCATGATGCCGCACCCGGAAGACCGGGTGGAGGCGCTGCACGGCGGCGAAGAGTGCAAACCGCTGTTCGACTCCCTGCTGGCGGAGGTGGCGGCATGAGCATTTCGCATAAACCGCCCCTTTTACCGTCACTCCCGCGCCCCTTGTCGTCACTCCCGCGCCCCTTGTCGTCACTCCCGCGCCCCTTGTCGTCACTCCCGCGAAAGCGGGAGTCCATGCCGATTCTCCGTATCGTGGGAAATGATGAAACGGCCCAGGCGTTTCCGAAGTTTCCATCGAACCGCCCTTGCAATCCGATATGCCGCATGGATTCCCGTTTTCGCGGG
>DRPD01000185.1 GCA_011374735.1 Thermopetrobacter sp. | reverse complement strand
GGCGGCAAGGAACACGGCCAGGGCGGCCCAGCCCCAGGGTCCCAGGGCGGCCAGCGCCGGTGCGCCGGAAATCGTGGCGGCGCCCAGTTCGCACGCGGCCAGGGCAATGCCCGCCACCGCCTGCACGCCATAGGCGGCTGCGGCGTCGGCATCGTCGGCGGCGAAGGCCTCGAAGGCGTCCCAGCCGGCCATGATGGCGCCCGCGGCACTTACTCCGGCGCCGATGGTGCCGAGCGTCCTTATTTGGATGGGTCTGGCAGTGTGGCCCCCGGTAGTCAATTGTATCGTTAATTTCGAAGTAAGAAGTTTCCTGGTCGTCTTTCCCCACCCTTCGCGGGGCATGATCTTGGCCCAGAACTCCGCGCCCTTTTCTGCTCCAGCAATCTTGAGAGGAGCATCCACGGTTGCATACAGGAAAGCAAATGAAGCAATGATGGAAGAGGCAAGAGGTTTGCCATATTCGTCTTTGCTTTTGATAGCCCGCTCCGCGGCTTCTGTCAGATTCATCAACTCCACCACAACCACCAGCGGCGGAAACACCTTGCCCGCCGTCCTGATGGCGCCAGCGCCGATTCGGGCGCTCCGAGAGGCGCTTGCCGTCGGGACATGATAGCTGAGCGCATACTCGGACGTCTCCGAGATGGCGACGAACCTTCCCCGGGCGCGGGCGGTGCCGTCAGTGTCGGTGTCGCGCCAGATTTCGGACCAGGATCGGTCGCTGACCTCCAAGGGCAGGCCCTTGTTGTCGGCCACGTCTGTGATCTCCTGGCTGAAGATGGTCTGGCCGGTGCGCGGATCGACGACGTTGACCCGGCCTTCGCCCGGTTGCCTGACGGCCTTTGCGAACGCCTCCCGCCGGGCATGGCGCCGGAGGGTTTCGAGGATCTCGAGCCGGCCGTCGATGATCATCTTGCCGTCGAGGCTCGTGCCGGGCGCGACCATGTGCATGCCGCGCAGCTCGGGCGTGTTGGCGGCCTTGGTAAGGCGCAGGAAGCCGTCGATTTCGACCGTGCGCGCTTCCTTGAGGGCCGCCTGCCACTGGTGCTGGAAGTGGAGCATGAACGAGGCGACGATCTTCTCCCCTTCCCGGACGACCGATTCGGCCACTTGCCGTGCGCCCAGGCGCCGGGCGGCGGCCATCGCGCCGGCGAAGGCCATCGGGCGAAAGGCGCCGTCGGCGGCGGGGACTTCGTCTTCGGCTTGCGGGTCGATGGCGTATTCGGGCGAGGCGAGGTCCACCTGTTCCGGGGCGGGAAAGAGCATGCGGTTGAGGGGGTGGCCGGGATCGAGCAGTTCGGCGAGATACCGCTTGCCCGGGTCATCCGTGGCGGTGGGCTTGTCCCGCTCCGCGGGCAGATCGTGGCCGGTGTCGAGGGCGGACGGATCGTGGCTGGCGTAGAGCAGCAGGGCGTTCATCGTCGACCAGAGCTGGAGGTAGCCTTCCCGGGGCAGGCTGGCGTGGTCAGCCAAGGCCTGTTCAAGGGGAATGAAGTCTGGGTGTTCCTCGACGATGGGTCGGCCTTCCAGGTTTTGGCCGCGCAGCCATGCAAAGTGGCGGGCCTTGAGCTCCCGCAGCTCCCGACGCAGTTTCCG
>DRPD01000184.1 GCA_011374735.1 Thermopetrobacter sp. | reverse complement strand
GCGCCAGCCCACCGCGGCCCACGGGTTGGACGGCGTGAACTGGAAATACGGCCGGTTGTTGATGACCGTGATCCTGTCGCCCGAACCGATGACATCCTTCAGCTCGTAGGCCGCCGGAATGCCGCCGATCCCCGATCCCATCACGACGATGTGTGCCATGTCTCTCCTCCCTCGAAACGGATGTGAAGGGCGCCCCCCGCCTGTCAAGGATCGCGGCCACGTCCCCCATCCGGTGACCATGAAAACAGGGGCGTTCTATCCTGATTTGTCAGGCGTAGCAACAGGGCGGGGCGCTCAGCCCCGCCCGGCCGCCCGTCTGTTGATGCGATCGTGTGCGGCGCGGATTTCCTCTGGCCAGCGGCTCTTGATGAACGACAGCACGGCGATGATGTCTTCTTCGCTCAACACCTTGCCGAAGGGTGGCATGGCGCCGCCGCGAAACACCGTGCCGTCGCGCGTCACGGCGACGAGCAGGGTGTCGGGATGATGCCAGGTGTGGCCCGTCTCGTCATGGGCCGGGGCCAGCCTCGGATTGCGCCGCCAGCCCGGTTGCCCCTTCAGGTCGGCGCCATGGCAGGTGGCGCAATTCTGCGCGTAGACACGTGCGCCGCGCTCCACCAGCGCCTTGTCGTCAGGCTTCAGCAAGACACCGGCAGCGGCCGTGTTGCCGGATGGCGAGGGCGGGCGGCCGGCCCACCAGATGGCCCCCACCAGCACCACGCCGGCGGCTGCCACCCACGTCCAGTAAGACTTCATGTCAGGCCACGGAGCCGAAGCCCTGATCCACCGCCCCGGCCGGCGGTTGCAGCCCGGCCAGATAGCATCCGGCGGTGATCGGCCCGCGCCCGAACACCGCGTAGAGATGCTTCACGCCGCCCTGCTTGGCGAAGCGCCCTTCCAGCGCGTCGTGCAGACGGCGCAGCGGTGGCTCCGGTTCGTCGCGATAGGCGCCCTGCAGCACCCGGATCACTTCCCGGATTTCGTCGGTCATCTCGATGCCCAGCTCCTTCGCCCGCTCTACGGCCATGGCCGGCGACCACTCCGGCGGCGCGTCGGGAAACTCCGGGGTGTCGGACGTGGCGCCGGGATGGATGATGTGCTGGATGGTGGTCGGCATGATGGTTCCTCCCCCTTCTGCCTGTCTTGAATTTGAATCTCACGTCCTTGCGGCATTCTGCCACAGTGCGGAGAAAACGCAAGGCGCCACCCGTCCCCGCGCACATTAAAATTGCTCAAGGCGGGACGGTTGCCAGCGCCACGCCGGGCGGAGTATGCCTGCCGCCGACAGGCATCATCGGCGAACGGCAATCATGAGCGCGCGCATCGTCATCACCTTTCATCAGGGCAACCCGCTGGTCGGCGACATCCCCGGCAATGCGCAAAAGGCGCTGGCCGCGCTGGCCGATGCGGCGCGAGACGGGGCCGATCTCGTCATGCTGCCGGAGCTGTTCATCTGCGGCTATCCGCCGGAAGACCTGATCCTGCGCCCCGCCTTCATCGACGCCTGCATGGCCGCGGTTCGGGAGCTGGCCGCCGAAACCGCTTCCGGCCCGGCCATGCTCATCGGCGCCCCGTGGCGCGCAGAGGGAAGGGTTTACAACGCCATGGCGCTGCTGGCCGGCGGCGAGGTGGCGGCGCTGAGGTTCAAGCACGATCTGCCCAACTACGGCGTGTTCGACGAAAAGCGGGTGTTCGCGCCCGGCCCCTTGCCGGAGCCGGTGGCGTTTCGCGGCCTGAAGCTGGGCCTGCCGGTGTGCGAGGACATCTGGACGGAGCCGGTGGCGAAGCATCTGCGAGCGCGCGGCGCGGACATCCTGCTGGTCGCCAACGGTTCGCCGTTCGAGACGGAGAAGCACGACACGCGGCTGAAGCTGGCCGCCGAAAGGGTGGCCGAAACCGGCCTGCCGCTGGTGTATCTCAATCTGGTCGGCGGCCAGGACGAACTGGTGTTCGACGGCGGCTCCTTCGCCCTCAACCCGCGGCCGGGAAGGGAACAGCCCGACTGCGCCGGTCTGGCGTGGCGCATGGAGAGTTTCGTCGAACAAACCCTCACCTGCGCCGTGGAAAAAACGGTTGATGGCTGGCACGTCGCCGCCGCCGGCTGCGCCACCCGGCCGGAGGGAGAAGAGGCCGTCTGGCGCGCCTGCGTGCTGGGTACCCGTGATTATGTGGAAAAGAACCGTTTTCCCGGCGTCGTGCTGGGACTGTCCGGCGGCATCGATTCGGCGGTGGTGGCGGCCATGGCCGCCGACGCGCTGGGGCCGGAACGGGTGTGGGCGGTGATGCTGCCCTATGAATACACCGCGCCGCAATCCATCGAGGACGCCCGCGCCTGCGCCGCCGCGCTCGGCATCCGCCATGACGTGGTGCCGATCTTCCAGCCGGTGGAGGGGTTCACCGCGGCGCTCAAGGAGCTGTTCGCCGGGCGGGAGCCGGACGTGACGGAGGAGAACATCCAGTCGCGCGCCCGCGGCGTCGTGCTCATGGCCATCTCCAACAAGTTCGGCCCCCTGGTGCTGACCACCGGCAACAAGTCGGAGATGTCGGTGGGTTACGCCACGCTCTATGGCGACATGAACGGCGGCTTCAACCCGCTGAAGGATATCTACAAGACGCAGGTCTATGGGCTGGCGAAATGGCGCAACCGGCAAGGGGAGGTGATCCCGGAGCGCATCATCACCAAGGCGCCCTCCGCCGAACTGAGGCCCGGCCAGACCGATCAGGACACCCTGCCGCCCTACGAGGTGCTCGACGCCATTCTCGAAGGGCTCATCGAGGAGGAGCTGTCGGTGGGCGAGATCGCCGCGCGCGGCCATGACCGGGCGCTGGTGGCGCGCATCCAGCATCTGCTGTATGTGGCCGAATACAAGCGCCGCCAGGCCGCCCCCGGCGTCAAGATCACCCGCCGCAACTTCGGCCGCGACCGCCGCTGGCCCATCACCAACGCCTTCAGGGAGAACGGCCGGACATGACCGAACGACGCCCCGTCACCGTGCGCTTCGCCCCGTCGCCCACCGGCCGCCTGCACATCGGCAACATCCGCACCGCCGTGCTCAACCGGCTGTTCGCGAAGCCGCGCGGCGGGCGCTTCATTCTGCGTCTCGATGACACCGACGAAGAACGCAGCCGGGAGGAATACGCCCGGGCCATCATCGATGACCTGAACTGGCTGGGCCTCGCGCCCGACGCCATGCACCGCCAGAGCGAACGGCTGGCCCGTTACGACGCGGCGGCGCAGAAGCTGAAGGACGCCGGGCTGCTCTATCCCTGCTACGAAACGGAGCGGGAGCTGGCCCTGAAGCGCAAGGCGCAAGTGATGGCCGGCCGCCCGCCGGTCTATGACCGCGCCGCGCTGAAGCTCGGCGAAGCCGAAAGGGCGGCCCTTGAACGCGCCGGCCGCAAGCCCCACTGGCGCTTCAGGTTGCCTTCCGGCGTGGTGCGCTTCACCGATCGGGTGCGCGGAGAGGTGGCTATCGATCTCGCCACCCTGTCCGACCCGGTGCTGATCCGCGCCGACGGCAGCTACCTCTACACCCTGCCGTCGGTGGTGGACGACATCGAGATGGAGATCACCCACGTCATCCGTGGCGAGGATCATGTCACCAACACCGCCGTGCAGATCGCCCTTGCCGAGGCGCTGGGCGCCACCCCGCCGGCCTTCGCCCACCACGCCCTGATGGTCAACGCCGATGGCGGCCCGCTGTCGAAACGCGCCGGATCGCTGACCGTCGCCGCCTTCAGGGAGGCGGGACTGGAGCCGGAAACGGTGGTGTCCTACTGCGCCACCGTCGGCACGTCGCAGCCGGTGGCGGCGTTCGGCGACATGGATGAACTGGCGGCCCGTTTCGATCTGGAGAATCTCTCGCGCGCCCCGGCCCGCTTCGATGAACGCGAGCTGCATGCGCTCAACGCCAAGCTGCTGCACGCCATGGACTGGGAGACGGCCGCGCCGCGGCTGCGGGCCCTGGGGGTCGACGCGGACGAAGCATTGTGGCAGGCGGTCAGGGGAAATGTCGAGAAGCTGGCCGATGTGAGCGCGTGGGTGGAGGTCGTCCACGGCCACATCACCCCGCGCATCGATCCGCAAGATCGCGATTTCATCGCCGCCGCCGCCCGCCTGCTGCCACGAGAACCGTGGGGCGGGCACACTTGGAAGGAGTGGACGGCGGCCTTGAAGGAACGGACGGGGCGCAAGGGTCGGGCGCTGTTTCAGCCCCTGCGCCGGGCGCTGACCGGCCGCGCGCATGGCCCGGAAATGGGCCGTTTGCTGCCATTGATCGGCCGCGCCCGGGCGCTTGAGCGGCTATCGCTTGAGTAACACCGCCAGCAGCGGCGCGGAGGAACAGGCGCGCAGCTCATGGCCGCCGACGACGGCCACCCCGCCGGCGTCGAGCTGGCGCAGCGCCCCGTGCATGTCATGATACCCGGCCCGCCCGGCCAGCACGAACAGCAGGTTCCGCTCATCGGCCACCGGCGCCACGGCGTCTTGCGCGGCGATCACCACCCGAATGCCGCCGTTCGCGCAGCGCACCGGCCCCACAGGCCCCAGCACGTCCGCCGCCGCCCATTGGGCGTCATCGCCGCGCCACTTGAGGTGCTCGAAGCACGCCGCCAGCGCCTGCGCCACTTCCTCCGCCACCGGCAGCGCCGCCACCACCGCCTCCGGCAGCCGGCGGCAGGCCGCCGCCAGCCGTGGCGCGGTGTCCGCCAGCGGCGCGTTGAAATCACACCCGGCCACGCGCTCCAGGGCCGGCAGAATGGCCGAATGCATATCGCGCCGCGCGTGCAGGGCGCGGGCCAGCGCCCCGATCAGCCAGGTCAGGTCGTGATGGGCGTCGAGGGCGTCCGTGGTCGTGGCCGGTGTCATGTCCGCAAGTTCCCGCTTGCCGTCTGCAACGTCGCCGTCATCGGATAGCACACCGCCGCCGCCCTACCGCCGCCTCTCTGCCGCTATGGTGAATCGCCGTCTTGAACCATCGTCTGATGGCCTGCCCGTGCGATCATCTATTGCCAGCGCCGCCGCGCAAGGCTAAAAGCGTCAGACGACGAGAGCGCCATCATGCGTCCGCGTGCAGGGGAGGGGGAGCATTCATGGAATACTTTCTCCAGCAGCTCATCAACGGACTGACGCTCGGCTCCATCTATGGCCTGATCGCCATCGGCTACACCATGGTCTATGGCATCATCGGCATGATCAACTTTGCCCACGGCGACATCTTCATGATCGGCGCCTTCATCTCGCTGATCATGTTCCTGGTGCTGATCGGGCTGGGGCTGACCTTCATTCCGCTGGCCCTGCTCATCGTCATGATCGTCGCCATGCTCTTCACCGCCGCCTGGGGCTGGACGGTGGAGCGCATCGCCTATCGCCCGTTGCGGGAATCCTTCCGCCTGGCGCCACTCATTACCGCCATCGGCATGTCCATCTTCCTGCAGAACTTCGTGCAGATCGCGCAAGGGGCGCGCGTGAAGCCGCTGCAACCGGTCGTCACCGGCGGCTACACCATCATGGAGGGCAACGGCTTCTCCGTGCAGCTGTCCAACATCCAGATCATCATCATGGTGCTCACCGTGGTGCTGATGGCCGCCTTCTCGTGGCTCATCGCCAACACCTCTCTGGGCCGCGCCCAGCGCGCCTGCGAGCAGGATCGGGTCATGGCCGGCCTGCTGGGCGTCAACGTCGATCGCACCATCTCGCTGACCTTCGTCATCGGCGCCGCGCTGGCCGCCGTGGCCGGGCTGATGTTCCTGCTCTACTACGGGGTGATCGACTTCTATATCGGCTTCGTGGCCGGCATCAAGGCGTTCACGGCCGCCGTGCTGGGCGGCATCGGCTCGCTGCCCGGCGCCATGCTGGGCGGCCTCATCATCGGCCTCATCGAAACCTTCTGGTCGGCCTACTTCACCATCGAATACAAGGACGTGGCGGCCTTCTCCATGCTCGCCATCGTGCTCATCTTCCTGCCCTCGGGCCTGTTGGGCAAACCGGAAGTGGAGAAAGTCTGAGCCATGGCCGCGACGGATCAGGCACAGGCCCCCGCTGCGGCCGCGCAACCCGCCCGTTCCAACCGCGTCGTCGCGGCCTTGAAGGAATCCGCCGTCGCCGCCCTGGTGGCGGTGGCGCTGTCGCTGTTCCTGCTCGGCATCCGCACCGTCGACGCGCCGGGCGGCTTGCAGCTGCAATACCGCTGGCATCTGGTGCTGATCGCCGCCGCCGTGGTGTTCGCCGGCCGGTTTCTGTTGCGCCTCCTGTGGTGGCGTGAGGAAAACGCCGGCGCCCCGCCCGCCGTCGCCGCGCTCGGCAAGGCGATGACCGCCTTCGCGGAACGCTTCGGCAGGTTCGCCGCGCCGCTGCTCGTCGCCTTCGCCATCTTCCTGCCGCTGATGCCGTTCGCCGACCGCTACATCATGGATCTGGCCATCCTGGTGCTCACCTACGTGCTGCTGGCCTGGGGGCTGAACATCGTCGTCGGCCTGGCCGGCCTGCTCGATCTGGGCTACGTGGCCTTCTACGCGGTGGGCGCCTACTCCTACGCCCTCCTGGCCACCCATTTCGGCCTCTCCTTCTGGATCGTGCTGCCGCTGGCCGGCATCCTCGCCGCCTTCTGGGGCATCATTCTGGGCTTTCCGGTATTGCGCCTGCGCGGCGACTATCTGGCCATCGTCACCCTGGCCTTCGGCGAGATCATCCGCGTGGTGCTGCTCAACTGGTATGAGGTCACCAAGGGCCCCGACGGCATCACCGGCATCCCGCGCCCCAGCTTCTTCGGGCTGGCCGAGTTCAAGCGCTTCGGCGAGAACACCTTCCACGAGATGTTCGGCATTCCCTATTCGCCGATGCACCGCATCATCTTCCTCTACTTCATCATTCTGGCGCTGGCCCTGCTCACCAACTACGTCAGCATGCGCCTGCGCCGCCTGCCGGTGGGCCGCGCCTGGGAGGCCATGCGCGAGGACGAGATCGCCTGCCGGGCGCTGGGCATCAACATCACCAACACCAAGCTCACCGCCTTCGCCATCGGCGCCTTCTTCGGCGGCCTCGGCGGCTCCTTCTTCGCCACCCGGCAGGGCTTCATCTCGCCCGAATCCTTCACCTTCATCGAATCCGCCATCATCCTGGCCATCGTCGTGCTGGGCGGCATGGGCAGCCAGCTTGGAGTCGCCGTCGCCGCCATCGTCATGATCGGCGGCTTCGAGCTGTTCCGCCAGGCGGAGGAATACCGCATGCTGATCTTCGGCCTGCTGATGGTGGCCATCATGGTGTGGCGGCCGCGCGGGCTGGTGTCCACCCGCATGCCGACGGTGTTCCTGGGCAGGAAGCGCAAGGGCATCTCCGCCGACTACGTGCAGGAGGGCGAGGGATGAACGACACCATCCTCGATGTCGCGCACATGACCATGCGCTTTGGCGGGCTGGTGGCCATCGACGATCTGTCGTTCACCGCCAGGCGTCACGCCATCACCGCCATCATCGGCCCCAACGGCGCCGGCAAGACCACCGTCTTCAACTGCATCACCGGCTTCTACAAGCCGACCACCGGCATGCTCACCCTGACCCACGAGGACGGCGCGCAATTCCTGCTGGAGCGCATGGACGACTTCCGCATCAACCAGCACGCCAAGGTGGCCCGCACCTTTCAGAACATCCGCCTGTTCGGTGGCATGACGGTGCTGGAGAATCTGCTCATCGCCCAGCACAACCGGCTGATGAAGGCGTCCGGCTACACCTTCACCGCCGTGCTCGGCCTGGGCGCTTATCGCCGGCACGAGAGGGAAGCCATCGACCTGGCCCGCCACTGGCTGGACAGGACCGGCCTGCTTGATCGCGCCGACGACCCAGCCGCCGATCTGCCCTATGGCGATCAACGCAAGCTGGAGATCGCCCGCGCCATGTGCTCGCGCCCGGTGCTGCTGTGTCTCGACGAACCGGCGGCGGGGCTGAACCCGAAGGAATCGGAGGAACTCAACCAGTTGCTGCTGAGGATCCGCGAGGAAGCGGGCATCTCCATCCTGCTCATCGAACACGACATGGGCGTGGTCATGAAGATCTCCGATCACATCGTGGTGCTCGACTACGGCAGGAAGATCGCCGAGGGCACGCCGCAACAGGTGCGCGACGACCCGGCGGTGATCGCCGCCTATCTGGGCGTCGAGGACGAGGAAGTGGAGGAGGTGGAAAAACGGCTGGAGGGCGAGGCCTGATGGGCGCCGCGTTGCTCGACATTCAGGGCGTGTCCGCCTTCTACGGCCGCATTCAGGCGCTGCGCGACGTCAGTCTCGACGTGCGCGAAGGCGAGATCGTCACCCTCATCGGCGCCAACGGGGCCGGCAAGTCCACCCTGATGATGACCATTTTCGGCCACCCGCGGGCCCGGGCCGGCCGCATCCTTTGCGACGGCATCGATATCACTGCCATGCCGACCCACGAGATCGCCCGGCTGGGCATCGCCCAGTCGCCGGAAGGGCGGCGCATCTTCCCGCGCATGACGGTGATGGAAAACCTCCAGATGGGCGCGGCGCTGGCCGACCCGAAGCATTTCGATGAAGATCTGGAATGGGTGTTCTCGCTGTTTCCGGTGCTCAAGGAGCGCATGCACCAGCGCGGCGGCACCTTATCGGGCGGCGAACAGCAGATGCTGGCCATCGCCCGCGCCCTGATGAGCCGTCCCCGCCTGCTGCTGCTCGACGAGCCGTCGCTGGGGCTGGCGCCGCTGCTGGTCAAGCAGATCTTCGATGTCATCTGCGAACTGAACGCCGAGAAGGGCCTGACCGTGTTCCTGGTCGAGCAGAACGCCTTTCACGCCTTGAATCTGGCCCATCGCGCGCATGTCATGGTCAACGGCAGCATCACCTTGAGCGGCAGCGGCGAGGAGCTGCTGCAACGCGAGGAGGTGCGCGCCGCCTATCTGGAGGGCGGGGCATGAGCGGCGTCTTCCAGCAGATCACCGGCAGCACGCCGGCGGTGTTCCTGATCCTCACCGTCATCATCGCCGGCGGCGCGGCCTTCCTGTCGGGCCGCGCCCTGGCCCTGAAATGGCGCCCCGTCTGGCAGCTGGTCATCTACATGCTGCTGCTGGCCGCCGCCACCCGCTTTCTGCATTACGCCCTGTTCGGCGAGGCGTTGCTGTCGCTCAGGGCCTATGCCACCGCCGCCGCGGTGCTGCTGGCGGCGGCCCTGCTGGGCTATCGCCTGACCCGCGTGAAGCAGATGATCACCCAGTATCACTGGCTCTATGAGCGCGCCGGCCCCTTCGCCTGGCGGCCCCGCGCCGGCGCGCGCTGATTTCCACCCTGCGAGTTGCCTTGC
>DRPD01000183.1 GCA_011374735.1 Thermopetrobacter sp. | reverse complement strand
GAGACGCAGCAACGGCCTCCTGGCCGGCGCATCACGGCCCGTCTCCCGTCATTGCCGGCTTCATGCCGGCAATCCAGTGGGCGGCGCGACCAATTGGCCATGCTTTCGGTTCCTTCCTCCAGGTTCGCGAACGCCGGCAGGCCGTTCTGGATAGCCGGGACAAGCCCGGCTATGACGACTGATGAGTAAAGCCACGGTCGTTGGATTCAACTTCCGCAGACTGGTGATCCGTGGGAGAGGGCTGCGGTTTTCCAGTCCTCACCTTCGCGGGGAGACGCAGCAACGGCCTCCTGGCCGGCGCATCACGGCCCGTCTCCCGTCATTGCCGGCTTCATGCCGGCAATCCAGTGGGCGGCGCGACCAATTGGCCATGCTTTCGGTTCCTTCCTCCAGGTTCGCGAACGCCTACAGGCCGTTCTGGATAGCCGGGACAAGTCCGGCTATGACGACTGATGAGGACGCCACGGTCGTGGATTCAACTTCCGCAGACTGGTGATCCGTGGGATGGGACTACGGTTTTCCAGTCCCCACCTTCGCGGGGGGCCTCATCAACGGCCTCTGCCCCCTGTGCGCAACCTTTCCCCTTCATTCCGTCATTGCCGGCTTCATGCCGGCAATTCAGGGAGCGGTGCCGGCCGGATGGCGCTGCTTACGGTTTCTGAAGCCCCACCTCTGCCACACGCAGCTCTTTCCGACTTCTGGTTTCCGATTTCTGGTTTCCGGCTTCTGGTTTCTGGCTTCCGGCTTCCGGCTTCCGGCTTCCGATCACTGAACCGCGTAACGCTCGCGCTGCTGTTTCGGGGTCAACGCCCGGCCGATGGCCGTCGGGCCCAGACGGAAGGCGCGTTCGATGCCGCCGCGGATGGCATACCAGTAGCCTTCCATCTCCTCGATCACGTCGGCGTCTTCGCCCAACCGCAGCGGCCAGATGAACACGTCCTCCGTCGAACGCCGGCGTTCGGCCACCTGCTCCAGATAGCCCTTCATGATCTCCGCGATGCGCCGCGTCGGCCACGGCAGCGCCTTGTGGCCCTGATGTTCGTAGATCTCGCACGCCAGCCGGAAATGATGCTCTCTGAAGTCGATGTCCAGGCCGAAGCGGTCATTGACGATCACCGGCAGCAGGCTTTCCGCCCATGCGCGATGGAAGCGGCACTGGCCGCAGTTGTCGCTGACCATCTCGTAGACCATGCGCTCCACGTTCTTGCGCGCCAGGTCGTCCGGCGGCAGGAAGTCGGTGCCGTAATAGACGTAATATTTGCCCATGATCGGCATCGGCGAGAGCATGCCCGGCGTCCAGTATTGATTGGGCACCATGCAGCCCTTCTCGCCGTTGGGCAGATAGACGGCGCGGTGGAAGGCCTCCGCGTTGCCCGCGTCAAGCAGCGCCTGCGCCGCGCCGCGATAGCCGCGACGGAAGATCTCCGCCCGCTCGTCGAACAGGATGGCGTCGATCAGGGCCACGGCGTAGCGCGCGTTGGCCAGGGAATCGGCCACCACGTCGAACTTCGAGATATCACCGAGGATGTCGCCGAACTTCAGTTGATCGCGCGGCGGAAAGCCGTATTCCGCCGGGTCGATCAGCCCTTCCGCCACGCATTCCATGATCCAGGCCAGAAAGCCGCCGATCTGGATGGCGTCGAAGCCCATGGCGTCGGCGTGGTGGTTCAACAGCTCCGCCGCGCGCTGATCGAAGATGCCGCATTGCGGCCCCAGGGCATGATAGGGCTCATAGTCCTTCTTGTAATCCTCGAACAGTTTCTTGCAGGCCACCGAACACGGCTCGCCGCAGTGATCGAAGTTCTTCGGCCTGATGGTTTCTTCGTTGAACTGGGCCAGATAGTGCCCGGCGATGAACTTCTCATGCAATACCGCCCGCTCGCTCTTGGCGTGGTTCACCGAGCGGTAGTTGAAGGTCATCATCAGGTCCTTGAGATTGTGATTGTTGGCGCCGAAGGTGCCGCCGGTGCCGATCGCCGGGTCGAGGTGGTATTTCTTCGTTCCGGCCATGTCCACCTTGGTCATCTTGTCGCCGAAGTGCTCGATGAACCAGGGGTTCAGCTCCTTCGTCTTCAGGCCGTCATCGGGCGGCATGTCGTCACCGCCGACCATGATGCCGACGATGTTGTGCCGGTGAAACAGCCGCGAGCCCATGCCGCCGCGCCCGGCCCAGTCCACCACCGGCGTCATCGCGCCCTTCTTGATGGTGTTGGAGCCGATCGCCCCTTCCGGCGTGTGGGCGGCGGCCGGCCCCACCACCATCACCCGCACCCGCCGCGGGTTGTAATCGCCGCCGAAGCGATCCAGCAGCGCCTGTTGCAGGGCCTGGATGCCGATCAGCGTCTCGCCGTCCTTGTCGTATCCCGCCCACAGATCGGCAAAGTCCGTCACCGGTTCGATGCGCACTTCCGGCCCGTCGCCACGATTGTGCAGCAACAGCACGGAAGGTTCGGGCGCCCGGCCCTTCATCGCCACGTAGTTGACCCCCACGTGCTTGAAGGTATGCGCCGCGCCGCCCAGCGAGGAGATGTAGAAGCCCTCCCATTGATCGGAATACGCGCAGAACACCAGCCGCCGCGAGCCGGGAATGGCCGAGGCGGCCAGCAGCCCCTCGCCGAAGGTGAAGACGTCCGGGTCGTCCTTATAGGTCTTCCAGCCGAAATCCACCGGGCCGAGGATGTTCTCGTCACGGCCGATGGCGGCCACTCTGTGTTCACCGCTGTCGAGGCGGATGTGCAGGGCGTTCTGGATGAAGTCAACCGGCATGCCGTCCTTGTCCTGATCGCGCCGCCGTTCGTTCCCTGATGCGGCGCATGTCACAAGGCGCGTGGCGCGTCAATGGGACATTCCGCCCGTGCGCAAACGCCGCGCGCCGCGCCAGGTCAGCCCGATGCCGGCGAAGATCAGCCCCAGCGCCAGCAGCGCCTCTGGGCGCACCGCCTCGCCCAGCAGCGCCACCCCGAACAGATAGCCGAACAGCGGCACCAGGAAGTTGATCATCGAGAAGAAGCCGGCCCCGGCCCGGCGCACCACGGCGAACATCAGCAGTGTCGCGAAGCCGGTGTGCACCACCCCCAGCACGACGAGCGCCAGCGTCGGGCCGGCCGGCCAGTCAAGCCGCCACGGCGTCTCCAGCCACAGGGCGAACGGCAGCAGCGGCACCACGGAGGCGACCATGATCGCCGCCGTCACCGCCAGATGGTCGCCCCCGCTCAGCCGCTTCACGATCAGCGTGTTGACGGCGTAGCACACCGCCGCCAGCGCCACCGCCCCCTGGCGCGCCAGGTCGTGGCCCAGCCCGGCCAGCGCCGCCGGCCCCATCAGCGCGACGATGCCGGCGAAGCCCAGCGCCACGCCGAGCACCTTGAAGCGGTTCATCCGTTCATCCATGGTCAGGAAGTGGGTCAGCACCAGCACCACCAGCGGCGTGATGGCGATGAGGATCGCCGCCAGGCCCGAATCCACCACCTCCTCGCCCCAGGCGATCAGCGAGAACGGCAGCACGTTGCCCGAAAGCCCGGCCAGGAACACCCACCACCACTCGCGCCTCGTGCCTGGCCAGCGCTGCTTCGCCCACACCGCCAGCAGCCCCAGCACGATACCGGCCAGCATGACGCGCGCCAGGGTCATGGTCAGCGGCGGAATGTCGGTGACGATGACCTTGATGAGGGTGAACGACGACCCCCAGATGACGCCGTTGAGCGTCAACAGGGCGAAATCGAGGAAGCCGGGGCGGGTATCGGCCATGCCATGCGCCTTGCGGATGCGGGGGTTTTTATACCAAACGGCGCGTTTGGGCACGACAAATAGAGGCGCAAGCACCTAAACCAACACTACGCTTCCAAACAATTGAAAATCTGAGGAATGCT
>DRPD01000182.1 GCA_011374735.1 Thermopetrobacter sp. | reverse complement strand
CGCCCCCACCTCCCCGCCTCGCCCCCGCCTCCCCGCCTCGCCCCCAACCCTCCCTGCCTCGCCCTCGCCTCCACGCCCAACACCACCAAGAATTATAAGAAGAGTCCTTATCTTGTAAGATAAGAGATTCTCTTATTGGACTGCGGCATGAGCGCCCTCGCTTTGCTGGCGTGGTCAAAGCTTGGACTGCGGCATGAGCGCCCTCGCCTTGCTGGCGTGGTCAAAGCTTGGAGTGCGACATGAGTGCCCCCTTGCTGGCGTGGCCAAGGTTGGCGTGGCCAAGGTGGGCGCGGTCAAGGTTGGCGTGGTCTAGGCGCAAAAGGCGCAAAAGACGAGCTCTCCCTCGCCACGGGCCTTGACGCGCACGGGGCCGACAATCCCGACCGCCGGGACATGGGTGGGGCGCCCCCATCCCGGGCGGATCCTTGCCGCTCCGGCCCAATCTGAACATGCAAGCGGACCCCGCAGAGGCTCTCGCGGGGGCATGGCGTCGCGTGATGAACGGCGTGCGTGGGGCTCAGGCGCGCGTTTGCGCATGTTGCTGCCGCGCGTGGCGCCGCCAGCTGCGCCACGAGAACGGCAGCGAGATCACATAGGCGACGCTGAGCGCCAGCATCACGTGCCACGGATAGGTGACCAGCAACGCGGCGCCGAACACCAGCGAGGCCAGGAGTGGCAGGAACATGTCGCGGTCGATGCGGCTCGCCGTCTTGCCGGAATAGGTCGGCAGCTTCGAGATCATGCCGGCCGCCACCAGCACCACCCACACCAGCACCACCGGCGCGCTGGCCCGCCCCTCCACCAGCCCCAGAAAGCCCAGAAAGATCGGCGTCAGGGCCAGCATCGCCCCGGCCGGGGCCGGAATGCCCATGAAGAAACGCTTCCGCCAGACCGGCGCGTCGCTCTCGTCCAGCGCCACGTTGAAGCGCGCCAGCCTGAGCACGCAGGCGATGGCCAGCGCCAGCGCCGCCAGCCAGCCCAGGTTCTTCAGCGCCGCAAGCGACCACAGATAGATCAGCACCGCCGGCGCCACGCCGAAATTGACGAAATCGGCCAGCGAATCCAGTTCCGCGCCGAAGCGGGTGGCGCTCTTCAGCAACCGCGCCAGACGTCCGTCGATGCCGTCGAGCACCATGGCCAGCACGATGGCCCCGATGGCCAGCTGAAAGCGGCCCTCGACACCCAGCCGGATGGCGGTGATGCCGGAGACGATGGCCAGCAGGGTGATGATGTTGGGCAACAGCGCCCGCACCGGAATGCGGCGCAGCCGCAGGCGCCTCGATCTGCGGCCGGGGTCGGTCATGCGCCCTCCCCGTCGCGGCCCTTCAGATCGGCCAGCACCGTCTCGCCGGCGATGGTGCGCTGGCCGCTCAGCACCAGCGGCTTCACCCCCGGCGGCAGCCACACGTCCACCCGCGACCCGAAGCGGATCAACCCGACGCGCTGCCCCGTCCACACCCGGTCGCCGCGCTCCACGAAGCGCATGATGCGCCGCGCGATCAATCCGGCGATCTGCACGAAACCCACCTTGGTGCCGTCCTCCATTTTCACCGTGAAAGCCTGCCGCTCGTTATGCTCGCTGGCCTTGTCCAGATCGGCGTTGACGAACTTGCCCGGCACATACACCAGGCCGCTGATGACCCCGGAAACGGGGGCGCGCTGGATGTGCACGTCGAACACGCTCATGAAGATGCCGATGCGCACCCGCGCGGTGGGGTCGAGATCGAGCTCCGGCGGCGGCGTCGCCTCCGCGATGCTGACGATGCGCCCGTCGGCCGGGGCGATCACCAGCCCCTCCCGTTGCGGCGTCACCCGTTCCGGGTCACGGAAGAACCAGGCGCACCAGCCGGTCAGCGCCACCCCCAGCCAGCCGAACACGTCCGGCAGCAGCCAGAAGGCCAGCACGGTGACGACGGCGAAGACGGTGACGAAGCGCCAGCCTTCCGGATGGATCGGGGTCAGCGCGTTTTTCAGGGAACTCTGGATCGCTTCCAACATGATGATTCCGGCCCTTCGCTTTCACGTCACAAACACCGAAACGCACCGCCCGGTCAAGACGACGGTGGCGCCGGAGGCTTGCCAATCGGTGGTGATTGCCCCACACTCGCCGCTGCGAAGCGCGAGGGGCAGATCGGCACGTCGATACCAACGACAACCACAAGGAAGGGAACACGCATGTCCATGGATCTTTTCACCTCGTTCGAGGGCCGTATTTCACGCAAGCAATTCTGGCTGGGGCTGCTGGCGATGATCGGCGTCGCCCTGGTCATCGTCCTGCTGCTGCGCCCCGGCGAGAAAATGCAGGCGCTGTTCGGCCTGCTGTTCCTCTATCCGATGGGCGCGCTGATGGCCAAGCGCCTGCATGACCGCAACAAGCCGACCATGCCGTGGCTGGCCATCTATCTGGCCCCGTCGGCCCTGCTGAACCTGATGCTGCTGCTGGGCATCGGCTTCACCCCGGTGATGATGTCCGGCCAGCAGGTGCTGATGCCGACCATGCCGACCATGATCATCGGTTTCATCAGTTTCATCATCGGCGTCTGGGCGCTGATCGACCTGGGCATTCTGAAAGGCACCGACGGCGACAACGCCTACGGCCCCGACCCGGTCCGGGCCTGACGACGGACCCGGCCCGGCCTGGCGCGTCAGGCCGGATCGGGCGCCGCGTCCCCGTCGGTCATCGCCAGCAGGGTCTCGCGGGCTTTCGCCAGCTCCTGCTGGCGGGCCCACATGCGCGCGTAGGCGCCGCCTTTCCTCAGCAGCGTCTCGTGACCGCCCCGCTCGACGATGCGCCCGGCCTCCATCACCAGGATTTCATCGGCGTCGATGATGGTGGAGAGGCGATGCGCGATGATGAGCGTGGTGCGGTCTTGCGCCACCTGATCGAGCGCCGCCTGGATTTGCCGTTCGGTCATGGTGTCGAGCGCCGAGGTCGCCTCGTCGAGGATCAGGATCGGCGGGTTCTTCAGGATGGTGCGGGCGATGGCCACGCGCTGTTTCTCGCCGCCGGACAGCTTCAGGCCGCGCTCACCCACCATGGTGTCATACCCCTTCGGCAGTGACATCACGAAGTCGTGGATTTGCGCCATTTTCGCCGCTTCGATCACCTCCTCGTCGGTGGCGTCGATACGCCCGTAGCGGATGTTGTAGCCGATGGTGTCGTTGAACAGCACCGTGTCCTGCGGCACGATGCCGATGGCCTTGCGCAACGACGTCTGGCTGACGTCGCGCACGTCCTGCCCGTCGATCATCACCCGCCCGCCGGACACGTCGTAGAACCGGAACAGCAGCCGCGAGATGGTGCTCTTGCCGGCCCCCGACGGGCCGACGATGGCCACCTTGCGCCCGGCCGGCACCGTGAAGCTGATGCCATGCAGGATTTCGCGGTCGGGATCGTAGGAGAAGCGCACGTCGTCGAACACCACTTCGCCCTTCTCCACCCTCAACGCCGGCGCCCCGGGCCTGTCGGTGACCTCCGGCGGCTGGCGCAGCAGCTGGAACATGGCCTCCACGTCGATCAGCCCCTGCTTGATCTCGCGATACACCGAGCCCAGGAAATTGAGCGGCATGGCCAGCTGGATGAGCAGCGCGTTGACCATCACGAAGTCGCCCACCGTGGCCGCGCCGGCGCTCACGTCGCGCGCCGCCAGGATCATCAGCAGCGCCAGCCCGGCGGAGAAGATGGCCGCCTGCCCGGCGTTGAGGAAGGCCAGTGACTTGGTGGTGGTGACGGCCATTTTCTCATAGCGCGCCATGGCCACATCGTGGCGCGCCGCCTCGTGCTCCTCGTTGTTGAAATACTTCACCGTCTCGTAGTTGAGCAGCGAATCCACCGCCTTGCCCGACGCATCCTGATCGGCCGCGTTCATCTCGCGGCGGATGCGGGTGCGCCATTCGGTGACCGACCAGGTGAAGGCCACGTAGGCGGCGATGGTCAGCGCCACGATCAGTGCATAAAGCCCGCCGAACACCGAAAACAGCAAGCCCAGCACCAGCAGGATCTCGATCGCCGTCGGGATGGTGTTGAACAGCGCGAAGCGCAGGATCACCTCGATGCCGCGGGTGCCGCGCTCGATGACCCGCGACAACGCCCCGGTGCGCCGTCGCAGATGATAGCGCAGCGACAGGGCGTGCAGGTGGCGGAACGCCAGATCGGACAGCCGCCTGACCGCGCCCTGTCCCACCTCGGCGAACAGCCAGTCGCGCAGCTGGGCGAAACCCACCATCAGGACGCGGCCCACGCCATAGGCGATCACCAGCGCCACCGGCGACAGCGCGATGGCCACCGCCTTGCCCTGCTCGATGGCGCTCAAGGCGTCCACGGCATGCTTGTAGGCGAACGGCACCAGCACCGTGATGACCTTGGCCAGCAGCAGCGCCGCCATGGCCAGCACCACCCGGATGCGCATGTCCGGCCGCTCCTTCGGCCACAGCCACGGCAGCAGCTCGCGCAAGGTGGCCAGCTGGCTGACCTCGCGCGCCGCGTCTTCGGGCGGGGCCGATGATGAAGGGCGGCCAATCATGCTCGGGATGATCCTTGATCGGATGGATGATCGTTGATGTCTACCTATCCCCCGCCACCGGCCACGGCAAGGGCGCCGGGACATGATTTCGGTGCGTGGGTGTGCTATGATCGTGGCATGAGGAGCTGGCTCACCATCCTCCTTCTGCTGCTTGGCGCGCTCCCGACGCTGGCGGCGGAGGCCGCCGAGCGCCGCCTCTACGGCTTTTCCGAAGACGGCGACTGGTTCGCCTTCGCCGAATACGGCACCCACGACGGCACCGGCGCGCCCTATGCCACCCTCTACATTCTCGACGTCGTCAACGACCGATGGGCGCCGGGCACGCCCGTGAAGGTGTCCTTTGGCGAACGCCCCGGCCCGCCGGCCGCCGCCCTGCGCCGCGCGGAAGCGAAGGCCGCGCCCCTGTTCGCCAGGTATGGCATCGCCGGATACGGGATGCTGCTGGCCAGCCGCGCGGCCCGCCAGATCGGCGACCGCCACCGCCTCGCCTTCCGCCCGCCGCCGTCCGCATCCGCGCCGCCGCGCGCCGCCGTCACGCTGCGCGAGATCGATGTTCCCGACCCGCCGCGCTGCCGCCGCTGGGGCATCGACGAGAAGGGCTTCGCGCTGAGCTTCTCCCGTGATGGCGCCGCGCTGGGCGAGATTTACCGGGATCGGCGGGTGCCGGCCTCGCGGCTGTGCCCGGCCCGCTACGAGCTGGCCGACGTGGTATATCACGCCCCGCCGTCCAGCCGGCCGCGTTATGTCATCATCGTGCGCTATTTCCGCATGGGTTTCGAGGGGCTGGACGGGCGCTATCTGGCCGTGCCCACCTTCCTGCATTGAGCCGGTCATGACGGCGGCCATTGTGCAACGCGGGCCGATGTGGTCTGCTGGCCGCGTCCATCAACCGGGAGACGAACTCATGCGCCCGCTCATCGCCCTCGCCGCCCTCGCCGCCCTCGCCACCTTCGCCATCACCCCCGCCGCGGCGTCCTGCCCGGCCGGCATGAAGACGTATCTGAACTGCACCGCCAAGGGCGGCAAGAAACGAATCGTGCTGTGCGCCGGCAAGCGGGGCATTCGCTATGTCTACGGGCCGGTGCGCGGCAAGCCGGAACTGCGGCTCGACCGCCCGCTGTCGGCGGTGAAGCACACGCCCTGGCGCGGCGTCGGCCGCAGCATCTGGGAAGACGTGCGGTTCTCCAATGGCGGGTATGACTACACCGTCGCCATCTCCCGCGACCGCATGAAACTGGGCGAGCCCTATGGCGCGGTGTTCGTGGAGAAGGGCGGCCGCGAAGTGGCGCGCGTCGAATGCGACCCCGGCCGCATCAAGCTGAAGCTGTGGCTGTTCGACGATCTCGACGTGAAATGACGCTTCAGCCGCAGCAATCGCCGGCCTGTTGCTGAATCGGCGGGCACGGCACGTCGCCATGGGTGCAATAGACGCAGCAGTCGCCCTCCTTCGGCTTCAGCACCGCCCCGCAGTGCGGGCAGTCCCAGAACCACTGGCAGGCGTCGGTGGGCATGGTGTCGGTGGTCGTCTTGCCGCACGCCGGGCAGGTGATGGTGGACTGAAGGATAATCTCGGCCATGGTGGGACTCCGGCGGTCAACCAATGGCCGCGATTCTACATCCGCTCCATGACCGCGGCAAGGACACGGCGCATGTCCTCGCGGGCCGGTTCGGCGGCCGCCAGAATGTCTTTCGCCTTCGTCAGGTCGTAGGCGCGAAAGCCGTTCACCGGCGGCCTGATCCACACATCGGGCGGCTCCAGCCGGCGCTTCAGGGTGCTGATGGCCTGCTGCATGATCTGCGAGGCGCCCAGCACCAGCTCCATGCTGCCCGGCGCCCGGCGCCCCTTCACCGGCTGCCCGGTGACATCGACGCCGATCACCAGATCGCAGCCGGCGGCGCGGACGTGGTCGAACGGCACCGGATTGATGATGCCGCCGTCGATCAGCAGCCGTCCGTCGATCTCCGGCGCCGAGATCAGCCCCGGCACGGCGATGGAGGCGGCCAGCACGGCCCGCGTGTCGCCGCCGTCGAACACCACCTCCTCCGCCGCGTAATAATCGGCCGCGACGACCCGCAGCGGAATGTCCATATCCTCGATGCGCGCCTTCAGATCCTCATGGGCGAACAGCTCCACCAGCGCCGCCCCGTCGATCTCCAGCGGCCGCGAGAACGAGAAGTTGAGCAAGTCCAGCGGCGCGCGCACGCCGCCGCTTTGAAAGATGCGCTTCGCCGCCAGCCGCACATCGCCCAGCACGCCGAGCACGTGTTCGCGCAATTCCGCCGCCGCGATGCCGGAGGCATGGGCCGCGCCGATCAGCGCCCCCATGGACGCCCCGGCGATGACGGCGGGTTTCACCCCGATCTCGTCGAACGCCTCCAGCACCACGATATGGGCCAGCCCGCGCGCCGCCCCGGCGCCCAGCGCCAGCCCGATGCGCGGCCGCGCCGTCAGCGCCTTCGACGCCCGTTCAGCGACGGATGGCCTCTGCTTCGCCATGGCTCATGATATGGGGGCGGGGCATGAGAAAACAATGGTGGGT
>DRPD01000181.1 GCA_011374735.1 Thermopetrobacter sp. | reverse complement strand
GATCGTTCCAGTCCGGGATCTGGTTGTTGACCGGGCAGGCGGTGTGGCAATGGGGCACGCCGCAGTCCATGCAGCGCGCCGCCTGATCGGTGACCTCCTCCTCCCGCAGCGGAATGACGAACTCGCGCCAGTGGCGGATGCGCTCGTCCACCGGCTGATAGCCCGGCGCCTTGCGCGCGATCTCCAGAAACCCCGTGACCTTGCCCATGTGTTCCGTTCCGTCGTCCTGATCGTGGTTTTCGTTGCTGCCCCTCAGTGCACGGCGGCCAGCCCCAGCGCCCGTTCCGCCGCCGCGATCCAGCGCCGCAGCGCCGGCCGGGCGGCAAGGTCGAAGCCGCCCTCATGGGCCAGCCGCGTATAGGCCAGCAGCGAGATGTCGGCCAGCGTCAGGGCATCGCCCACCAGCCAGTCCCGGTCCTTCAGGTGCGCCTCCATCACGTCCAGCGCCGCCTCGCCGCGCTCCACCCGCCAGCCTTCGCGCTCACTCGCCGGCTTGCCCAGATAGACCATGTGAAAGCGGCACACGGCGATGTAGGGCTCGTGCGAATACTGCTCCCAGAACAGCCACGCCCGCATCCGCGCTTCCGAATAGGCGTCGGCCGGGATCAGTTCGCTGTCGCGGGCCAGAAAGCCGATGATGGCGTTCGACTGCGCCAGCGTGCGCCCGTCGTCGAGTTCCAGCACCGGCACCTGCCCGAACGGATTGCGCTTCAGAAACGCCTCGGTGCGCGATTCGCCGGCCATGATGTCCACGTCGTGCCACTCGTAGGGCAGGCCCAGATGATCGGCCGTCCACTTCACCTTCAGGCAATTGCCCGATTGGGTATCACCGTAAATCCGCATGGCATTCACGCCTTTCATGTTCAGCCCGTCATTCCGCCGGCGCGCCGGCATCCTCACGGGCTTCCGCCTCGTTCTGCCGCGCCGCCATTTCGCTCAGCGCCCGGCGATACTCCACCGGCATCACCTTCACGAACCGGCCGCGCCACTCCTCCCAGTTGTCGAGGATTTCCGCCGCCCGCCGCGAATTGGTGTAGCGGCGATGGTTCTCCAGCAGCAGCTTCAGGCGCCGTTCGTCATCGAACCGCATGTCGCGCAGCACATCGGCCAACCCGAGCATCTTCATGTCGTCCTTGCGCCGATGGTCTTCCTCTGCCGCCGGCACCGGCTCCAGCTCCACCATGGCCAGGTTGCAGCGCCGCTCGAAGTCGCCGTCCTCGTCCAGCACATAGGCCACGCCGCCGGACATGCCGGCCGCGAAGTTGCGCCCCGTCGGGCCGATGACCACGACGCAGCCGCCGGTCATGTATTCGCAGCCATGATCGCCCACCCCCTCCACGACCGCCACGGCGCCGGAATTGCGCACGCAGAACCGCTCGCCGGCCACGCCGCGGAAATAGCATTCGCCGGAAATGGCCCCATACAGCACCGTGTTGCCGACGATGATGCTGTTCTCCGGCACGATGGCGGCCTCTTGCGGCGGCCTGACGATAAGCCGCCCGCCGGACAGGCCCTTGCCCACGTAGTCGTTGCCCTCGCCGATCAGATCGAGGGTGACGCCCCTGGCCAGCCACGCGCCGAAGCTCTGCCCGGCGGTGCCGCTCAAGGTGAAGTGGATGGTGTCATCGGGCAGGCCGGCGTGGCCATGCCGCTTCGCCACCTCGCCGGAGAGCATGGCGCCGATGGTGCGATCGGTGTTCTTCACCGGCAATTCCGCCTGCACCGCCTCGCCCGCCTCCAGCGCCGGCCGGGCGATCTCGATCAGCTGGCGATCCAGAATGTCGGCGATCGGGTGGTTCTGCTCCTCGCAGTGATGGATCGCCACCCCCTCCGCCGGTTCGGGCTTGGCGAACACGCGGGCGAAGTCCAGCCCCCGCGCCTTGTAGTGATCGAGCGCCTCCTCCTTGTCGAGAACATCGCTCTGGCCGATCATCTCGTCAAAGGTGCGAAAGCCCATCTCGGCCATGTATTCGCGCACTTCCTCGGCCAGATAGAAGAAGAAGTTGACCACGTGTTCCGGCTGGCCGCGGAACCGCTTGCGCAGTTCCGGGTTCTGGGTGGCCACGCCGACCGGGCAGGTGTTCAGGTGGCACTTGCGCATCATGATGCAGCCTTCGGCGATCAAAGGCGCGGTGGCGAAGCCGAACTCGTCGGCCCCCAGCAGCGCCCCCACCACCACGTCGCGGCCGGTGCGCAAGCCGCCGTCCACCTGCACCGCGATGCGCCCGCGCAAGCCGTTCAGCACCAGCGTCTGATGGGTTTCCGCCAGGCCGATCTCCCACGGTGAACCGGCGTGCTTGATGGAGGTCAGCGGCGAGGCGCCGGTGCCGCCGTCGAAGCCGGCGATGGTGACGTGATCGGCCCGCGCCTTGGAGACGCCGGCCGCCACCGTGCCGACCCCGATCTCGGAGACCAGCTTGACGGAGATTTCGGCCGCCGGATTGACGTTCTTCAGGTCATAGATCAGCTGCGCCAGATCCTCGATGGAATAGATGTCATGGTGCGGCGGCGGCGAGATCAGGCCGACGCCGGGGGTGGAATGGCGCACCTTGGCGATGGTGGCGTCCACCTTGTGGCCGGGCAGCTGGCCGCCCTCGCCGGGCTTCGCGCCCTGGGCCATCTTGATCTGGATGGAATCGGCGTTGACCAGGTATTCGGTGGTCACTCCGAAACGGCCCGACGCCACCTGCTTGATGGCCGAGCGCATCGAGTCGCCATTGGGCAGCGGCTTGAAGCGGTCCGGCTCCTCGCCGCCCTCGCCGGTGTTCGACTTGCCGCCGATGCGGTTCATGGCGATGGCCAGCGTGGTGTGCGCCTCGCGCGAGATGGAGCCGAACGACATCGCGCCGGTGGAGAACCGCTTCACGATCTCCTCCACCGGCTCCACCTCATCGAGCGGCACCGGGGCGCGGCCCATCTCTTCGGCCCGCCTGATGCGGAACAGCCCGCGCAGGGTCATCGCCTCGCGGCCCCGGCGGTTGATCTCGGCCGAATATTCGCGGAACTTCTCCGGGATGGCGGCGCGCACCGCGTGCTGCATGTTGGCGATGGCGTTCGACGTCCACACATGGCGCTCGCCGCGCACCCGCAGCAGGTATTCGCCGCCCACCTCCAGCATGCGGGCCAACTCCGGCGCTTCACTGAAGGCTCTGGCATGGCGGCGGAACGTCTCCTCGGCGATCTCGGCCAACCCGACGCCCTCCACCGCCGTGTGGGTGCCGGTGAAATACTTGTCCACGAAGGCCGACGACAGCCCGACGGCGTCGAAGATCTGCGCCCCGCAATAGGACTGCCAGGTGGAAATGCCCATCTTCGACATCACCTTCAGGATGCCCTTGCCGGCCGCCTTGATGTAGCGCGCCACCGCCTCTTCGGCGCTCAGGTCGTCGGGCAGATAGAGCCGCATGTCGCCGATGGTCTCGAAGGCCAGATAGGGGTTGATGGCCTCCGCCCCATAGCCGCCCAGGGCGCAGAAATGGTGCACCTCGCGCGCCTCGCCGGTTTCCACCACCAGCCCCACCGACGTGCGCAGCCCGGCCCGGATCAGCTGATGATGCACGGCCGACGTGGCCAAGAGCGCCGGGATCGGCACCCGCTCCTGCGACAGCGCCCGGTCGGAGAGAATGATGATGTTGTAGCCGTCATGCACCGCCTTTTCCGCCGCCGCGCACAACGCATCGAGCGCCCGCTCCATGTGGGCCGGGCCTTCGCTGGCCGGATAGGTGATGTCCAGCGTGAAGGTGCGAAAATCGTTGCCGGCCACGTCGCCGATGGCGCGGATCTT
>DRPD01000180.1 GCA_011374735.1 Thermopetrobacter sp. | reverse complement strand
ATCCTCAGGAGGGCATTGGGATCGACTTCAGAGAGTGTCTTGACGGCGGCTGGCGGCGCCTTTATACAGATCGCGGTTTACTAAGGAAACACACAGGGCCTGCAACCTCAAGGGGAGGGCGACATGGGCGATGACATCGTTCGTTTTTCCAACATCGCCAAGCGGTTCGGGGACGTGGAGGCGCTGAAAGGCCTGTCCTTCTCCGTCGCCGCCGGCCAGGCGGTGGCGTTGCTGGGGCCCAACGGCGCGGGCAAGACCACGGCCCTGACCATCCTGCTGGGCCTGCGCCCGCCCAGCGCCGGAGAGGTGACGGTGTTCGGCCTCTCGCCCGGCCATCCGGCCGCCTTGCGCCGCACCGGCGTGACGCCGCAGGCCACCGACTTTCCACCGCAGATGACGCCGCGCGAGCTGTTGCGCTTCGCCACCGCGCATTATCCCGCACCGGCCGCCGTCGACGAGTTGATCGAGCGGTTCGGCCTTGCGAAACTGGCCGACCGGCGCGCGAAGGGCTTTTCCGGCGGCGAGAAGCGCCGCGTGGCGCTGGCCATGGCGTTCGCCGGTCATCCCGATCTGGTGGTGCTGGACGAGCCGACCACCGGGCTGGACGCCAGGGCGCAGGCGGCGTTTCACGCCGTGGCGCGCCAATATGTCGAAGCGGGCGGGGCGCTGCTCATGACCTCCCATTACTGGCACGAGATCGAAAGCGTGGCCGAGCGCATCGTGCTGATCGACGAGGGCCGGGTGGCCATCGACGGGCGCATCGACGCGATCCGCGAACGGGTGAACATGAAGCGCCTGTCGTTCGCCGCCGCCGCCGTGCCCGAGGCCTTGCGCGCCCGGCTCACCCGCGCCGGCGGCCGCTGGCGTTACGCCGGGCCGGACACCGACGCGGTGTTGCGCGAGATCATCGCCGCCGGCGTCGAGGCCACCGACATTCTGGTGGAACCGCTGGGGCTGGAGGAGGTGCTCGACCTGCTCAATGGCCAGCCGGGGAGGGCCGCCGCATGAAGCTGTTCGCCACCCATCTCGCCTTCACCCTGAAGCGCATCATGCGCCGCCCGGAGTTCTGGATCCCGACGGTGGTCTTGCCGGCCATGCTCTATTCCTTCGTCGGCGCGTCGCTGCCACCGGCCGGGCCGCCGTCGCAGGCCGCCATCGCCTCCTTCGCCATCTTCGCGGTGATGGGCATCGGGCTCTATCAGTTCGCCATCGCCATCGCCGAGGATCGCGAAACCGCCTTCAGCCTCTGGCAGCGCACCCTGGCCGGCGCCGCGGCGCCGCAACTGGCCGCTCAGGTGGTCACCGCCGTGGTGCTCAGCTTCATCGCCGTGCTGCTGGTGCTGGCCGCCGCCGCCGTGTTCGCCAGGACGGGGCTGGACACGGGCCAGATGCTGCGCCTGACCGGCGTCGCGGTGCTGATGTCGCTGCCGGCGGCGTTGTTGGGGGCGGTAATAGGATACCTGGCCTGGTCGGCCTCCGGCGCCTCGTCGCTGGCCACGCTGCTCAACCTGCCGCTGGCCTTTCTCGGCGCCCTGTGGATCCCGCCAGGCCAGATGCCCGCCGCCATCGCCCGCGTTTCCGAATGGACGCCGACCCGGGCCATGGTGGAATTCGCCTGGGGCGCGATCTTCGAGGGCCGGACGGTGGACGGCTGGTATTACGTTTCGCTGGCCGTCTGGACGTTGCTGTTCATGCTGCTCGCCGCCTGGCTGATGCGCCGCGACCGCAAGCACCGCTTCGCGTGATCCGCTCAGTCGTCACTCTTGCGGCGCCGGCGGCCGGCCATTCCGCCGCGGCCGTTTTCGGAGGCGTGGGTGAAATACAGCGCCACCCCCAGCAGCGCGATGCCGCCGCCGAAGGCCAGAAGCTCCGTGGCGCCGGCGAACTTCATGCGCGAGCCGGCCTCGAAGAATTTGACCACCAGGATCATCATGATGACCTTGGCCAGCTTGCTTTTCAGATCGTCCAGCGACTGAACGGACAGGATGCGCGACGAGGTGGAACGGTCCGCCTGATCGATGCGCGAGATGAACAGCTCATACAGCCCCATGGCGAAGATCAGCAGCACCGTGGCCACCAGAAAGCCGTCGATCATCTGCACCACCTCGCGGATGGCGTGATTGTGCAGCCCGGAGCGCACCTCCGCGCCGGCGCCGGGATAGGCGAACAGTTGCAGGGTCAGGTGAAAGATGTCGATGGTGGTGATGATGAAGATGGCGACACTGGCCACCAGCGAGGAGATCACCGCCAGCACCACGATGACGCGGGCGTTCCACAGCACCCACTCGAAGAATTGCTCGATGAACCGCACGACGTGTCCCCTCCGGCCGGTTTCGATCCTGCCGCCACATACGCCAGCGCCGCGGCGTGGGCAAGTGTATCGTGACGCCATCCCCGCCTGGCGGGATCGCGCGCCGCCGCATTGGACATTTTGTCGCTTTACAGGCGTTGGCGAGAGGCGTATGTGGCGGCATCATCCCTTTCGGACGACAAGCGACAGCCGCCAGAACAGCGGCCCCATGAGGGACAGCCGCCATGACGCCCGCCGAACTGTTGGTGCGTGTGCGCACCATGCTGTTTCCCAATTTCGATCAGGTGCGCGACCTGAAGGATCCGGCCAACCTGCGCGCCGACATCATCGCCGGCATCACCGTGGCGCTGGTGCTGGTGCCGCAATCCATGGCCTACGCCCAGCTGGCCGGCCTGCCGGTGCAATATGGGCTGTATGCCTCCTTCCTGCCGCCGATGATCGCCGCCATGTTCGGCAGCTCGCGCTATCTGCACACCGCGCCGGTGGCCATGGTGTCGCTGATGACCGCGGTGACCATCGCGCCCTATGCCCAGCAGGGCACGGAGCTGTATCTCGGCATGGCGCTGCTGCTGGCCCTGATGGTGGGCGTGATGCGCCTGAGTCTCGGCCTGCTGCGCCTCGGCGTGCTGGTGGACTTCCTGTCGCACCCGGTGATCATCGGCTTCACCTCC
>DRPD01000179.1 GCA_011374735.1 Thermopetrobacter sp. | reverse complement strand
GCGTCATGTAGACGAAAGTAGGCATCTCTCAAGCTTCCTCTGTTTTCAGCATTCCCGAAGGTTCCGAGATGCGACTTCAGTAGTGGTTCGGCGGCTCGCGCTTGATGCCGAGACCCATCTCCATCGGCGCGTCCACCAACAGCTCCATGGAATGGCGCTTGCGCTGCTCCGGATCGTCGCGGGTCTGGGTCGGCAGCAGCTCCCAGGAGCCGTCGGCGCGGGTGATGCGCTTGTGATAGGCGGCCATGGGCTTGAAGAACATGTGGGCGAACTTCGACCACAGCACGCCGCCGAACAGCACCACGCTGGAGACGATGAACAGGATCAGCGCCACCAGCGAATGGGTGAACGACCACAGCAGCGCGAACAGCGCGGTGGCCAGCAGCGAGACGATGAACAGGTCGGCCCGGTGCACCTTGTACCACTTGTTGCCCTCGGCGAACACATCGACGCGGATGAACAGCCAGAACCACAGCCCGCCGATCAGGATCATGATGGCGCCCAGATGCCACAACAGCGGCCAGATGGCGCCGCTGTCGGGATAGAAAGCCATGACCACGCTGGACACGACGAAGAAGATGAAGCCATACATCATCAGCAGATGCGACATGCGGCGCTTCTGGTTGTCGAACTCGCCGGAGGTCAGCACCTCGTTGGCCACCACCTTCATGGCGATGCCGACCTTCTCGCCGGCGCCCACCTCGCGGGTGGCATACTGCTTCAGTTCCTTCGCCTTGATGGAAAACCATTTGGCGCTCTTCTTGTGCCAGACGTCCAGCAAGGTGCCGACGAACACCAGCAGGAACATGATGACGACGTAGGCCTGCACGTGCCCCGCCGCGATGAACTCCGGCAATGCGGAGAAGGGATTGGTGAACATTTGTTACAGGCTCCTCTTGAAAGCTGTCCCCTTACAAGCCGTCCCCCGCCCCGCCCGATCCTCCGAACGCGCAACCCTGCGGGCAGGGATATATCTTTACAAGACGGCGCCCTTTCGCGCCGCGCTTCAGGCGGGCGTTACCTAACCGCTTTCGCGCGGCAAGGCAAGACACGCCGCCAGCCAGCGGCTCCTTAGAGGGAATGACGAGGGAACCGCGACCAGGGAACCTGAGGGAATGCACAAGCGAAAACCGCGGAAGCCGGCACCATGAATGAACAAATGCCGTGACCCGCCCCCGAAAGCCCGCCCACCGATGGCGGGCCGCTTAACACTCGGGCGGGCCGACCTCCACTCCGTCGTCGCCTTCCCCGTTTCCCTGGCCGGCCCGTCCCGCAGCCCTTATCACAAGGCCTTCCCCTCAGAAGATCGCAGGCCGTTCCAAGTGATCCCCATATACCGCGCAATCGACCACAGGGAAAGGGGGATATATTCATTTATGCGCATTTTTTTATGCAGCAGTATGGCGCCGGGGCGCGCAAGGTGGTATGGGGCTGGCGGTTTCACCCCTTTTCGCGGGGGCATGGCATCATGCCGGACGGCGGCGGCGGGACAACGCCCGCTCTGTCCCGCTCAGGGGCCGACGGCGAAACGGGGATTGGCAAGCGAAGCAAGAGGGAGACGGAAGAGAAATGTCCAAACTGGTTCCGCCGCATGGCTCCGACGAGGTCATGCCGCTGCTCATTCCGGAGGCCGAACGGGCCGAGGTGCTGAAGTTCGCCCAGACGCTGAAGAAGGTGCCGCTGCGCTCGCGCGAGGTGTCCGACATCTCGATGTTCGCCATGGGCGCCTATACGCCGCTTGAAGGCTTCATGGGCCACGCCGACTGGAAGGGCGTGTGCGAGAACATGAAGACGGCCAGCGGCCTGTTCTGGCCCATTCCCATCACCTGCCCGGTGGACAAGGAAATCGCCGACTCGATCAACGAGGGCGAGGAAGTGGCGCTGGTCGACCCGGAGACCGACACCATCATGGCGGTGATGGAGGTGTCGGAGAAATACTACATCGACAAGGCGCTGGAGGCGGCCAACGTCTATCGCACCACCGACCCGGAGCACCCGGGCGTGAAGTCGGTGATGGAGCAGGGCGAGGTGAACCTGGCCGGCAAGGTGCGGGCGCTGTCGGAAGGCCAGTATGCGGAGAAATACGGCGAGCTGTTCGTGCGCCCGGCGGAAAGCCGCGCCATGTTCGCCGAGCGCGGCTGGTCGCAGGTGGCGGCGTTTCAGACCCGCAACCCGATGCACCGCTCCCATGAGCACCTGGCCAAGATCGCCGTGGAGGTGCTCGACGGCGTGTTCATCCATCAGGTGCTGGGCAAGCTGAAACCCGGCGACATCCCGGCGGAGGTGCGCACCAAGGCCATTCAGGCGATGATCGACAACTACTTCGTGCCGGGCACGGTGATCCAGGCGGGCTATCCCATCGAGATGCGCTACGCCGGCCCGCGCGAGGCGCTGCTGCACGCGGTGATCCGCCAGAACTTCGGCTGCTCGCATCTGATCGTGGGGCGCGACCACGCCGGCGTGGGCGACTACTACGGCCCCTTCGACGCCCAGGACATCTTCGACGAGCTGTGGGACGGCGCGCTGATCACCCAGCCTCTGAAGATCGACATCACCTTCTACTGCAAGAAGTGCGACGGCATGGCCACCGCCAAGACCTGCCCGCACGACAAGAGCGAGCGCGTGACCATCTCCGGCACCGAGCAGCGCCGCCGTCTGGCAGCCGGAGAGCCCATTCCGCCGGAGTTCTCGCGCCCCGAGGTGGTGAAGATCCTGCAGGAGTACTACGCCTCCCTCAATTCCTGATCCATCAGGTCAAAACCCATGCCATGGCGGCTTCCTCCTTGCGGGGGAGCCGCTTTTTTCATGGCAGAAAACGGAGATCACCGGCACAGCCGGTTGCACGGTATTCCGTCGCCGTTGCCGTCCAGGCGGGGAAGACCGCATTTCTTCAAGTAGAACTTGGCTTCTTCACAAGAAGACATTTCCCGGCAATACTGCTTCGGCCCGCAGACGAACCGCATTGCGCCATTCCCGCGTGGCAGAAGAGGCAGGGGCATGCGCGTT
>DRPD01000178.1 GCA_011374735.1 Thermopetrobacter sp. | reverse complement strand
CCCATGATATCGGGGATTGGGCGGGGGTGTGGGGCGGTGGGTGGTGCTTCATGCATTCATGCGCAATCATCGATCAATCGCCGCAGGAAAGCGGTGCAGGCATCGAGCTGCGAAAGTTCGACATATTCGTCCGGCTTGTGCGCCTGATCGATGTGCCCGGGGCCACACACCACCGCCGGCATCCCCGCCTGCTGGAACAGCCCCGCTTCGGTGCCGAAGGACACGGCGGCGACACCATTGGCCTCCGCGAACCGCAGCGCCAGCCGCACGGCGGCGGAATCGTCCTCCCGCCGCAGCCCCGGCACCGTGTGCACCACTTCCGTCTCGATCCCGGCCTTGTCCGACACCCGCCGCATCTCAGGCTCCAGATTCTCCCGCGCGAAGGCGTTGAGGCGTTCCGCGAACGGCTCCGGCGCCGTGTCGGGCATCAGCCGCACTTCCCATTCGATGCGGCAATGCCCGGCGATGATGTTGCCCGCCGTGCCGCCCGCGATGCGCCCGATGTTGATGGTGGAGTAAGGCGGCACGAAACCGGAGGCCGGATCGGCTTGCGCCTCTTCCTCGCGCGCCATGCGGTTGATTTCCGCCACCACTTCCCCGGTGTATGAAATGGCGTTCACCCCCAGCTGCGGGCAGCTGCCGTGCGCCTCGTGCCCCGTCACCTCGGTGCGCATCTGGGCGATCCCCTTGTGCGCCGCCACCACCTCCATGCCCGTCGGCTCGCCGATGAACACCGCCGCGACGGGCGGCAGATTGGCGCGCATCCAGTCGATCATCGGCCTGACCCCGGTGCAGCCCACTTCCTCGTCACAGGAGAAGGCCAGGATGATCGGCCGCTTCAGTTGCCGCCGCGCCATCTCAGGCGCCAGCGCCAGCACACAGGCCAGAAACCCCTTCATGTCCGCCGTACCGCGCCCGTAGGCCCGCCCGTCTTCCATCCGCAAACTGAACGGATCGGACGACCACTCCTGCCCGTCCACCGGCACCACGTCCGTGTGGCCGGACAATACGTAGCCGCCGGCGGTGTCCTCCGGCCCGATGACGGCGACGAGATTGGCCTTGTCCGGCCCGAACATCACCCGCCGCGCGGCGATGCCGTGCGCCGCCAGCCAGTCCTCGATGAAGGCGATCATCCCGAGATTGGAGTTGCGGCTGGTGGTGTCGAACGCCACCAGCTTCTCCAGCATCTCGATGGCCGTCATCCGCGTCATCCGTCTGCCTTGCCAATGTTCCCCGCCGGTGCTTTAAGCACATGCGGGCATCGCAATAAACAGGGGACCTCGGCCAATGGACTTGCGCAACGGCTTCGACATCAGCCGCTATATCCGCTCCATTCCCGATTATCCGAAGAAGGGCATCATCTTCCGCGACATCACCACCTTGCTGGCCAACCCTCATGGCCTGCGCGCCGCGGTGGACGAGCTGGTGTGGCCGTTTTTGAAGACCGATATCGACTACGTGATCGGCATCGAGGCGCGCGGCTTCATTCTGGGCGGCGCGGTGGCCCACGAGCTGGGCAAGGGCTTCGTGCCCATCCGCAAGAAGGGCAAGCTGCCGTGGAAGGTCATCGGCCGCGACTACGAGCTGGAATACGGCGTCGATCGCATCGAGGTGCACGCCGACGCCATTGGCGAAGGCGACAGGGTGCTGCTGGTCGATGATCTGATCGCCACCGGCGGCACGGCCGACGCCGCCATCGAGCTGATCCGCGAATCGGGCGCGGAGCTGATCGCCGCCGCCTTCGTCATCGACCTGCCCGATCTGGGCGGCGCGCAAAAACTGCGCGAGAAGGGCGTGAAGGTGCACACGCTGGTGGAATTCGAGGGCGAATGAGGCGAGGTCACGCACAATAAGCCCTTGCCCGCCGCGCCGGATCGTGTATTCAGTCCGGCAATTTGAGCAGCAGCCAAGAGGGCCACATGCCGAAGAGGACAGACATCTCCTCCATTCTCGTCATCGGCGCCGGCCCCATCATCATCGGTCAGGCCTGCGAATTCGACTATTCCGGCTCTCAGGCCATCAAGGCGCTGAAGGAGGAAGGCTACCGCGTCATCCTCGTCAACTCCAACCCGGCCACCATCATGACCGATCCGGGCCTCGCCGACGCCACCTACATCGAGCCCATCGTGCCCGAGGCGCTGAAGAAGATCATCAAGGAGGAGAAACCCGACGCCCTGCTGCCCACCATGGGCGGCCAGACGGGGTTGAACGCCGCGCTGACCCTTCAGCGCGACGGCGTGCTGGAGAAATACGGCGTGCGGATGATCGGCGCGAAGGCCGAGGCGATCGACAAGGCGGAAGACCGCGAGCTGTTCCGCCAGGCGATGGAGAAGATCGGCCTCGATCTGCCGCGCTCCGCCTTCGTCAACACCTCCGAGCTGAAGGCGCGCTTCAGGAAGGAATACGAAGAGGGGCTGAAGGCCGCCGGCGGCGACCCGGACGCCCGCGCCCGCTTCGAGGCCGAATGGCTGGAGCACGAATGGGAGCGTCGCGAGGAGCACCGGCTGGAGGCCATGCGCCAGATCTTCGCCGCCTACAAGGTCACCGGCCTGCCGGCCATCGTCCGTCCCTCCTTCACCCTGGGCGGCACCGGCGGCGGCATCGCCTACACGCTGGAGGAGCTGTATGACATCGCCCTGGGCGGCGTCGACGCCTCCCCCACCTCCGAGGTGCTGATCGAGGAATCGGTGCTCGGCTGGAAGGAATACGAGATGGAGGTGGTGCGCGATGTGGACGACAACTGCATCATCGTCTGCTCCATCGAGAACGTCGACCCCATGGGCGTGCACACCGGCGATTCCATCACCGTCGCCCCGGCCCTGACGCTCACCGATCGCGAATACCAGCGCATGCGCAACGCCGCCATCGCCGTGTTGCGCGAGATCGGCGTGGAAACCGGCGGCTCCAACGTCCAGTTCGCCGTCAATCCGCAAGACGGCCGCATGGTGGTGATCGAGATGAACCCGCGCGTCTCGCGCTCCTCCGCCCTGGCCTCGAAGGCCACCGGCTTTCCCATCGCCCGCGTCGCCGCCAAGCTGGCCGTCGGCTACACGCTTAACGAACTGAAGAACGAGATCACCGGCGGCGCCACCCCGGCCTCCTTCGAGCCCACCATCGACTACGTGGTCACCAAGATCCCGCGCTTCGCGTTCGAGAAGTTCCCCGGGGCCGAGCCGGTGCTGACCACCGCCATGAAGTCGGTGGGCGAGGTCATGGCCATCGGCCGCAACTTCGCCGAGTCGCTGCAAAAGGCCCTGCGCGGGCTGGAGACGGGGCTGGACGGGCTGGACGAAGTAGCCATCGACGGCATCGGCGAGAGCGCCGACGCCGAGCGCGACGCGGTGCGCGCCGCCTTGTCCGTGCCCACCCCCGACCGCCTCCTGAAGATCGCCCAGGCGTTGCGCATGGGCGTCGCCGTGGACGTGGTGCGCGACATCACCGGCTACGATCCGTGGTTCCTGCGCCAGCTGCTGGCCATCATCGGGATGGAGAACCGGGTGAAGGCGCACGGCCTGCCGGAAGACGCCGCCAACTTCCGCCGGCTGAAGGCCATGGGCTTTTCCGACGCCCGGCTGGCGAAGATGTCCGGCAAGACGGAACAGGCGGTGCGCGCCCTGCGCCATCGTTTGGGCGTGCGCCCGGTGTTCAAGCGCATCGACACCTGCGCGGCGGAGTTTGCCTCGCCCACCGCCTACATGTATT
>DRPD01000177.1 GCA_011374735.1 Thermopetrobacter sp. | reverse complement strand
CGCCGTTGCGGCGTATATTGCGCGCCATCCGCCAACCCGCCGAAAGTGCGCGCCCGATGAGCGAGACGATCCCCTTTCGCAAGATGAACGGCCTGGGCAACGACTTCGTGGTGCTCGACGCGCGCACCCGCGCGCTGCCCATGCGCGCCGCCATCGCCCGCGCCATCGGCGACAGGGACAACGGCGTGGGCTGCGATCAGATCATCGTCATTCGCCCCTCCAAGGCGGCCGACGTGTTCATGGAAATCTGGAACCGGGATGGCTCCGAGGTGGCCGCCTGCGGCAACGCCAGCCGCTGCATCGCCGACATCGTGATGACCGAGACGGGCGCGGACGCCATGACCATCGAGACGAAGGCCGGCCTGCTGGGCGCGCGCCGCCGCGCCGACGGCCTGATCGAGGTGGACATGGGCCGCCCGAAGTTCGATTGGCGGGACATCCCGCTGGCCGAGGAGTTCCGCGACACCCGCTACATCGAATTGCAGGCCGGGCCGATCGACGATCCGGTGCTGCACTCGCCCTGCGCGGTGAGCATGGGCAACCCGCACGCCGTGTTCTGGGTCGATGACGTGGAGAAGATCGACCTGTCGCGCATGGGCCCGCTGTTGGAAAACCACCCCATCTTTCCCGAAGGGGCCAACATCTCCATCGCCCGCATCGTCGATGACGGCCACATCATCCTCAAGGTCTGGGAGCGCGGCGCCGGGCTGACGAAGGCCTGCGGCACCGCCGCCTGCGCCGCTGCGGTGTGTGCGGCACGCACGAAGCGAACCGGGCGTGAGGTGACCGTGACGCTGCCCGGCGGCGATCTGTTCATCCACTGGCGGGAAGACACCGGCCACGTGATGATGGCCGGGCCGGTGGAATACGAGTTCGACGGCGAATTGCCCGCGGACATGTTCGCCGCGAGGAGCGAAGCATGAGCGCGCTGGCGAAGACGAAAGAGAAGAAGGCACGCGCCGCGCCGACGCTCGTCACCTTCGGCTGCCGGCTCAACACGTTCGAGTCCGAGGCCATTCGCCGCCTGGCCGCCGCGGCCGGGCTGACGGAGGCGGTGATCGTCAACACCTGCGCCGTCACCACCGAGGCGGAGCGGCAGGCGCGGCAGGCCATCCGCAAGGCGCGCCGCGAACACCCCGAAGCGCCGGTGATCGTCACCGGCTGCGCCGCGCAGGTGAACGCCGGGGCGTTCGCCGCCATGCCGGAGGCTGACGCGGTGATCGGCAACGCCGAAAAGCTCGACCCGGCCGTCTGGAAGCGGCTGGCGCGCCACGAGAAGGGCCTGCACGCGGTATCCGACATCATGGCCCGCACCGAGGTGACGCCGGCCCGCCTGCCGGGCTTCGCCGGGCGCACCCGCGCCTTCGTGCAGGTGCAGACCGGCTGCGATCACCGCTGCACCTTCTGCATCATCCCCTATGGGCGCGGCAACGCCCGCTCCTTGCCGCTGGCAGACGTGATCGATCAGGTGAAGGCCCACGTCGCCGCCGGGCACCGCGAAGTGGTCATCACCGGCGTCGATATCACCAGCTGGGGCGAGGATCTGGGCGGGGCGCAGCGGCTGGGCCATCTCGTCGCCGCCATTCTGAAGCACGCGCCGGGGCTTCAGCGCCTGCGCGTCTCTTCCATCGACGTGGCGGAGATCGACGACGAATTCCTGCGGGTGTTCGCCAGCGAGGAACGCCTTATGCCGCACCTGCATCTGTCGTTGCAGGCCGGCGACGACATGATCCTGAAGCGCATGAAGCGCCGTCACCGCCGCCAGCAGGCCATCGACTTCTGCGCGACGGTGCGCGACTTGCGTCCTGCCGTCACCTTCGGCGCCGACCTCATCGCCGGGTTCCCCACCGAGACGGAAGAGATGTTCGCCAACACCCGCAGCATGATCGGCGAGATCGGCATCCCGTTCCTGCACGTGTTCCCGTATTCCGCCCGCCCCGGCACCCCGGCGGCCCGCATGCCGCAGGTGGCGGGCGACGTCATCCGCGCCCGCGCCGCGCGCTTGCGGGAAGAGGGGGCGGCCTGTATGCGCGCGCATCTGCAAGCGCAGCGGGGCAAGGTGGCGGCGGTGCACATCGAACGCCCCGGCTTCGCCCGCGCGGAAGACAACACGCCGGTCGGGGTGCCCGGTGACTGGCCGGTGGGCGACATCAGGCCGGCGCGCATCACCGCGCACGATGACCAGCGGTTGATCGGAGAGGCGGCATGAGCGAGAAGAAACCGGGCTTCTTTCGCCGTATGTTCAGCGTGCTGGGCGGCAAGAAGAAGGAGGCGGCGCCGCCCGCGCCGCAGGCGGAAAAGAGCCCGCCACCCGCCGAACCCGCGCCGGAGCCGGTGGCGGAAAAACCCGCCCCCGCAACGGAGAAAAAACCGCCTGAAAAGAAGAAGGCTTCGGCGGCGAAAAAGACGCCCGCCGCGAAAAGTGCGCAAAAGCCGGCGCCACCGAAAAAAACACCCACGCCGGAACCGGAGAAGCGGGCGGAAAAACCACCCGCGCCGAAGGCTGAAGAGACTCCCGCACCGGCGGAGCCGACACAGCCGGAAGAGCCGCCGCAAGAGGAGAAACGCGGCTGGCTGTCGCGCCTGCGCCAGGGCTTGTCGAAGTCGTCCAATTCACTCACCGGCGGCATCGCCGCCATCTTCACCAGACGCAAACTGGACGCCGAGGCTCTGCAGGAGCTGGAAGACATTCTCATCCAGGCCGATCTGGGCATCGACATGGCCGAGCGCATCACCGAACGGCTGGCCGGGGGGCGCTACGAGAAGGGCATCGACCCTCAGGAGGTGCGCCGCATTCTGGCCGAGGAGGTGGCGCAGGTGCTCAAGCCGGTGGAAAAACCCTTCGAGATCGCGCCCGAACATCGCCCCTTCGTGGTGCTGGTGGTGGGGGTGAACGGATCGGGCAAGACCACCACCATCGGCAAGCTGGCCGCCATCGCCAGGGCGGAGGGCCATTCGGTGCTGCTGGCCGCCGGCGACACCTTCCGCGCCGCCGCCGTGGAGCAGCTGGGCGTGTGGGCGAAGCGCGCCGGGGCGTCCTTCGTAAGCCGCGACACCGGCGCGGACGCCGCCGCGCTGGCCTATGACGCGGTGCAACAGGCCCGCGAAGAGAACATCGACATCGTGTTCATCGACACCGCCGGGCGCTTGCAGAACAAGACGGCGCTGATGGACGAACTGGCCAAGATCGTGCGGGTGGTGAAGAAGCTCGACGAAAACGCCCCGCACGCCGTGCTGCTGGTGCTGGACGCCACCACCGGCCAGAACGCCGTGCGCCAGACGGAGGTGTTCACGCAAGTTGCGGGCGTGACGGGCCTCATCATGACCAAGCTCGACGGCACGGCCCGCGGCGGCATTCTCGTGGCCATCGCCGAACGTTTCGGGCTGCCGGTGCACGCCATCGGCGTCGGCGAGGGCATCGACGACCTGCAACCGTTCGACGCGGCGGCCTTCGCCCGCGCCATCGCCGGGCTGGAGGAAGAGCGGGAGGACGCCGCATGAACGACGCCTCAACCCCCAGGGCCGAATTGCAAGGTCCGCTGCGCGCCGCCGTCGAATACGGCCCGCTGCTGGTCTTCTTCATCGCCAACGCGCTGGGCGGCATCTATGCCGCCACCGCCGCCTACATGATCGCCGCCAGCATCGCGCTGGGCGTCTCGTGGCTGCTGGTCAGGCGCATCCCCGTCATGCCGCTGGTGGCGCTGGTGTTCGTGCTCATTTTTGGCGGGCTGACCATCTGGCTGCATGACGCCACCTTCATCAAGCTCAAGGTGACGCTCGTCAACGCCCTGTTCGGGGCCATCCTGCTCGGCGGCCTGATGTTCAGGCGCCCGCTGTTGCAACTGGTCATGGGCCGGTCGGTGGACATGGACGATGAAGGCTGGCGCAAGCTCACCTGGCGCTGGGGCCTGTTCTTCTTCTTTCTGGCGGCGCTCAACGAGCTGGTGTGGCGCAACGTGAGCACCGAAACCTGGGTCAACTTCAAGGTGTTCGGCCTGATCGGCCTGACCATCCTGTTCGCCGTCCTGCAAGCACCGCTGATGATGCGCCACATGAAGGAGCAACCGGACGACTGAGGTCTTGTCAAACACCGGCCCGGCGCGTATGTGAGGCGAAAAGGGGCGCGGGGCGGCGGGTGGTTGCATATAACTGCATCATGCCGGTGTAGCTCAGCTGGTAGAGCAACGCATTCGTAATGCGTGGGTCGGCGGTTCAAGTCCGTCCACCGGCACCATCGTTTCATCGCCCGCCAAGGATGGAACCGCCCACGTCGCCGATACGAGCCGATACGACATGCCAAGGCCCGATGATGTGAAGATGTCGCAACCGCCGCAAACGGCCCCCTATCTGTCGCTCGTGGTTCCCTTTCACAATGAGGAGCGGGGCATCGACGTCTTCTTCTCCCGCATCGACAAGGCGCTGGCGGACATCACCGGGGATTACGAGATCATTTGCGTCGATGACGGCAGCACCGACGGCACGTTGCCGGCCCTGAAGCGCCGCGCCGCGCAAGACCCGCGCATCCGCATCATCAGCCTGTCGCGCAATTTCGGCAAGGACATCGCGCTGACCGCAGGGCTCGATCACGCCACCGGCGAGGCCGTCATCCCCATGGACGCCGATTTGCAGGATCCGCCGGAGCTGATCGGCGCCCTGGTCGAGAAATGGCGGCAGGGCCATGACGTGGTGTTCGCCACCCGCGTCTCGCGCCGCGCCGACGGCCTGGCCAAGCGGGTGACGGCACGCCTGTTCTATCGCTTCCACAACCGCATTGCCGACCTGCCCATCCCGCACGATACCGGGGACTTCCGCCTGATGGACCGGCGGGTGGTGGAGGCGCTGCGCAGCGTGCGCGACAAGACCCGTTTCATGAAGGGGCTGTTCACCTGGGTCGGTTTCCGCCAGGCCAGTGTGGAATATGTCCGCCCCGAACGCGCCACTGGCGAGACGAAGTGGAGCTTCTGGCAGCTGTGGAATTTCGCCATCGACGGCCTCACCTCCAACAGCACCCTGCCGCTGCGCATCTGGACCTATCTGGGCTTCGTCATTTTCCTGTTCGCCTTCGGCTTCGCCGCCTGGATCGTCATCCGCACCCTGATCTATGGCGTCGACGTGCCGGGGTATGCCTCGATGATGGTCGTCGTGCTGTTGCTGGGCGGGATCAACATCGTCGCCACCGGCATCCTCGGCGAATACATCGCCCGCATCTTCAACGAGGTGCGCCAGCGCCCGCTCTACCTGATCCGCGAGCGCCACGGCTTTTCCGAACCCGCCACGCCGCGCGACGACCTGCCATCTGAGTGAGTTGCCCGCGATGAAGCGTCTGGCCCATGGACATGTCTCCCGACTGGAAGACCACTTCCGTCCTCGTCCATTCCTCATGCGTGCTGCAATGCGGCATGCCGGGTCGATGGCTTTTGACGTCGGGAGGCATCATCCGTGAAACGTCTTGCGCAGTTGCTGAAATTCGATGTGATGCGTTTCATCGTGACCGGCGGTGCGGCGACGCTGGTGCATGTGGCGGTGGCGTTCATCGCCCATCACGGTCTTGCGCAGACGCCGGTCATGGCCAATGTCATCGGCTTCTTTTTCGGCTGGGGGGTGTCCTATCTCGGCCACTATCACTGGACCTTCAACAGCGACGTCGCCCACCATGTCGGCCTGTCGCGATTCATGGTCATGTCGCTGTTCGGGCTGGGCCTCACCCTGGGCATCGTCTGGGTCATGACCGATCTGCTGGGCGCGCCCATGTGGGCCGCCATGCTGGTGATGGTGATGGTGGTGCCGCCGACCAATTACACGATCGGCAAGGTGTGGGTCTTTCGCGCGCGACCCGTCCGGCGGCAAGCGCGCGGGAAGTGAGGGGGAGGAATGCCGATGGAGCGACCGCGACGCACCACGATGAAGCGTGCTGAAGAAGCCGAAGAAAATGTTTTGTCCGGCGCGCGGTTCGGGCTCGCCCTGGCCGGGCTGCTGCTGCTGGCCGCCGCCTTGCGCTATCCGGTGGCGCTCAATCTGGACACCTCCTGGTATCTGCATGCGGTCGCCCGGTTTCTGGAAGGGGCGCGCTTGTATGCAGACCTTATCGAGGTCAACCCGCCCCTGTTCTTCTACCTCGCGGTGCCGCCCATCGCGTTGGCCAAGTGGCCGCTGGCGGACGCCAAGACCCTCTTCATCACCTACGTATTCGCCCTGTCATTCGTCTCGCTGGCGCTCAGCTGGCGGCTGCTGCGCCGCCATGGCGGCCTGACCGGCGGCGAACTGCGGGGCTTTCTGCTCGTCAGCGCCTTCGTCTTCTGGCTGCTGCCCGGCTTCGATTTCGGCCAGCGCGAGCACTTCGCGATCATCTTCATCTGGCCGTGGCTGCTGCTGGCCGCCCTGCGCGCCAGGGGGGGCGCCGTGCCCGCCGCCAGCGCCGCGCTGATCGGCGCCTTCGCCTTCTTCGGGTTGGCCATCAAGCCCTATTTCCTGCTCGTGCCGCTTCTCATCGAGATCTGGCTGCTGTTCATCCGGCGCGATTGGCGCCTCCTGTTTAGGCCGGAAAATCTGGTGCTGGCGGTGATGATGCCGGCCTATCCCGTTCTCGTCGCCCTCCATCACCCGGCATATTTCGACGTCATCGTGCCCATGGCCCTGCAGGTGTATCACCTGGGCTATGACGAACGAACGATCATCGTCCTGCTGTCCTCGCTGCCCGCCGTCGTCTTCGTTCTGCTGACCGCCCATGCCCTGCGCCACAAGTGGTTCAGTGAAGAATTGGCGGACACCGGCGGCGACATCGCGCGGGTGTTTTTTCTTGCCGGTGTCGCCTTCCTGCTCACCTATTTCATCCAGCACAAGGGCTGGAGCAATCATCTGTTCGTGGCCCGCGCCGTCCTGTTCCCGGCCCTGGCGCTGCTCATGTGGCGCCTCGCCCCACCTCTCATCGGCAAACGCCGCCAGACCGCCGGCGCCACCACGGCCCGCGCCCCCGGCCGCGCGTGGGCCTATATGGGTCTCGTCGGGCTGGGCGCCTACGTCGCCATCGCCATGCTGGCGTTTGCGCCGCTCTACGAAATGAACCGCTCGGCGGTGAAGTCCCACCCGCTGTTCAAGGGCGCCAGATCCTATTACGCCTTTTCCGTCTATTTGCAGGCCGCCTTCCCGTTCACCAACGAGACCGGCCTGCGCTGGACATCACGCGCCCCCAGCTTCTGGCTGCTGCCGGGGCTGATTGTCGCCCGCCATGAACTGGCCCGCCATCCCGACCCGCGCAAGGCGCGCCGCCTCGACGCCATCGAGAAATACATCCGCGATTCATTGATCGAAGATTTACGCCGCCACAAGCCCGACATCATCGCCGTCGATATGCGAAATGGCAAGCCGCTGATGGGGCTGCCGCGCTTTCATGATGTGCCGTTTTCGTTTCTCGACTGGCTGAAGCGCGATCCGCGTTTCGTCCGCATCTGGAAGAACTACGAATTCGCCGGACGCATCGACGGGGTGAGTTATGACTTCTACCGCCGCCTGCGGCCTGCCCGCCGCAAGCAATGAGCAACTGCTGGCATCGAGGCGCCTCCCAAGCGAACAATATCACGCAGAACGCTCTGCCACCTGCACATCCCTGTTCTGTCAGGGGCGCGTTCCTCTCGCTTCCAGCGCCCCGATCAGGTATTCCACGTTGCCGTCCGCCCCGGCGATGGGCGAGGGGATGACGCCGGCGACAAGCCAGCCCCGATCCTCCAGCCAGCCCGCCACCTCGGCGCACACCCGTTCGCGCACCTGCTCGTCGCGCACGATGCCGCCCTTGCCCACCTGTTCCGGCCCGGCCTCGAATTGTGGTTTGATGAGCGCCGCCAGCCACGCCCCCGGCCGCGCCAGTTCCAGCGCCGCCGGCAGCGCCTTCCTCAGCGAGATGAACGACACGTCGGCGGTGATGACGTCCACCGGCTGAGGGATCACTTCCGCCGACAGCTCGCGCGCGTTCACTCCTTCCAGCGCCACCACGCGCCGATCATCGCGCAACACGTCGGCCAGTTGCCCGCCGCCCACATCCACCGCGAACACCTGTGCCGCGCCGCGTTCAAGCAGCACTTGCGTGAAGCCGCCGGTGGACGCGCCCACGTCCAGCGCCACCGCGTCCTTCACCGGGATGTCGAAATGATCCAGCGCCGCGATCAGCTTAAGCGCCGCGCGCGACACGTAGCCGGCCGCCGCGTCTTCGATGGTGATCGCCGCATCCGCCGCCACCGCCGCGCCGGGTTTCGTGACCACCCGCCCGTCAACGGTCACCGCGCCGCGCCGGATGGCATCCGCGGCCCGCGCCCGGCTCGGCGCCAGCCCGCGCGTCACCAGCAGTCGGTCCAGCCGGTCGCGCTCACTCATCCACGTCCAGCGGCTCGGTGCCGGTGGGCTGGCCGTCGGCGGAAAGGGTCAGTTTCTCGATCTTCGCTTCCGCCTGCTGCAACAGCGCCTCACAGCGTGCTTTAAGCGCCTCGCCGCGCTCGTAGATGGCGATGGACTGCTCCAGCGGCACCTGCCCGCCTTCCAGCTGGGTGACGATCCGCTCAAGCTCCGCCACCGCCTCCTCGAAGCTCATCTGCTCGATCGGCTTTCGCGCCTCATCGGTCATCCGTCCGCTCCTTCCATCAGCACCTTCACATGCACCGCCACCGAGG
>DRPD01000176.1 GCA_011374735.1 Thermopetrobacter sp. | reverse complement strand
TCGTCGGCCGCCTGCTGAACGCTCAAACCGGAACGCTGCCGAAGCTCCGAAAATATGGACATGCTGCCGCCTCCGCTGGGACATTTTTTTCGACCATCGCATGGAAACGAAACCAGAACAAGGTTAAAATGCTGCTGATGCCAGTGCCAGGCGCAGTTCCGGCGTACCTCACCCGCAGGCGCGCAGCTGCTCGCGCAGGACGGCATAGTCCCGCAGGAGTTCCTCGATCGCCGAGTCCGGCGGCAGCAGGGAGAGCTCGTCGGCGGCCTGGGCGCGCAGATCGGCGCCGTAGGCGGGCAGCGGTGGGCAGGTGCCCGTCGCCCGCTCAGAAGTCGCCGTCGCGCAGGCGGCGAGCAAGCTCGTCGCGAGAACGGGGCCGATGAGACGCGGCCTCGGCCATGCGGCGCTGAATGTCATTGGCTTTCTCCAATTGATCGAGACGCTCGGCCAGCCGGCCGGCGCGTTCGGCGGTGCGGCGGAAAGAGAGGATGAACAGGGCGATGGTGAGCGCGACCGCCGCCCAACGGGCGAGCGTACGCAGCGTCCGGCTGCCGGCGAGGACGCCCAGGAGCTGCGCGATCACCGCCGCCCCCGCCGCCAGTCGTCCCAGCGGGCGTAGATAGTCAGCGCGACACCGGCGAGCGCGGCGGTGATGAAGGCCCAGCGCAGGGTGTCGAGATAGGGGATCAGCGGCTGCAGGCTGGACTGCGCGTCCTGCAGCGACTGCTGCGCCATCTCGACGCCGGCGGTGCCCACGGTGCTTGCGCCGGCGACGCCACCGCCCTTCATGGTGCGGCTGTCGGCCAGCTTTTCGCGCAGGCGGGGCGGCTCGGCGGCGAAGCGGCCGGCGCGGTGCGGGAACGGGTCGCCCCAGCGGCGCGGTCGCCCGGTGTCGATGTGCATGAAGTTCTGGCGCGGATAGGTGCCGAAGCCGGTGAAGCCCGCGTTGCGGGCGGCGGTCTCGAAATCCACCGGATCGTGATTGGCCATGGAAACATCGAAGGCCGCACCCTGCAGGTGCATCGAATGGGGCACGCCGCCGACCTTCCTGTTGTAGCTCGGGCTGCGGTAGGCCGAATGCACGATCATCGGCTTGCCCAGCGTCTCGCGCAGCTTCTGCAGCCGGTCGAGCGCGGGCGCGTTGACCAGCAGGGTGCCGTCGCCGCGGCAGGCGATTTCCTGGGGCGTGAAGTTCTTCCAGCGCCAGAATCCTTCCGGCACATCCCGCCAGTGGGCGAAATAGGTAAGCGTCATTGTCTGTCTCCTTGAAACGAAAAAGCCCGCCGTGGGCGGGCCTTTCTGGTTTTCGGGCGGTCAGCCGAAGAACTTCATGCGCACGGCCATTCCGGCCATCAGCGCCAGAAGCGTGGCCGTGACGAGGAGGCGGACGAAGGTCTGAAGCGCCGTGCGCCGCGCCTCCCGGATCGCCGCGAGCAGGGTGCGAAGATCGCGGATATCCGTTGCCGCATCATGGCCGTCGAGCCCGACGTCCGCCAGGGCCCGCCTTGCCCCCTGCTCGGCGGCGCGCGCCAGGATTTCCTCGAACTCCGTTTCGGGCATGCGGACGAATTCGCGCTTTCCGCCTTTCATGTTCTCGTCCACGAAGGGCGTGAGCAATATGTGCGCATCTGCCGTCGGCGTGAGGCTGGCGCTTCCGTTTTCAGATGCATTCCCCGCCCCCATCACACAAGGCCCAGGATGCCGCCTGCCGTCGTCCCGACGGAGAGGACGCGCCGGATGCGGACAGGATATGTCATGCCGCCAAGCAGGCCCTGCATCGTTACCACCGTGCCGGTCAACGTCTCGACAGTAAGGTCTCCCCCTGCGCCGACGTAGATTGCCCGCGGCACATGGGGCGGGTCTGTGTCCGGGGGGATGGTGAACATGTCGATTGCCGGATCGTGCAGTTTCTGGATTTCGTATTCGTATCTGTCAGCCATATCCGTTTCTCCTTTTCGGCTGCTGGTGCGGACCGGTTTCCGGGCCGGTCGTCATGTCGGGGCGGCGAATGTCAGTGCCTGGATCGCGATCTTCACTTCGCCGCCGGTGAAGCTGCCGCCGTTGGCGGTCAGCACGACGGGCGTGTCGGCATAAAATGCCTGCGGGCCGATCACGCCGATGTTGCTGCTGCCCGCCGCGATCCCCAGCGAAGCGCCGAACTTCCCGGGCGTGCCGGCGATTCCGCAGTCGTAGCTCGTCGCGCCGGTGATCGCCGCCGAGGTGCGCGTCGAGACGCCGAGGCAGATCGACCTGTTCGGAATCACGACCGTGGAGGTGACCGACGCCCCCGACAGGCTGCTCAGCGTTTCCTCGATCACCTGCAGCGAAATCGCCCCGCCAAGCGCGCCGCGCGTCACCTCGATGTTCTTGGACTTGATCAGCACGTCGGCGGACCACGCCCCGCCGGAGCGGGTCAGGAGCAGGCTTTCGTCCTCCACCCATGCCAGCCAGCCGTTCTTCGGGGGAAGGCGCAGCCACGCGCCGCCGGTGAACAGCACCACGTCGCCGTCCCATCCGGCCCAGGCGCCGGTGGCGCCGGCGGCCACGATATAGCGGTCGCCCTCGGTCGGGCCGGCAGGGGGCGCGGTGAGGTTTCGGTCCTTCACGGACAGCTGGACGAGCCCGTCGAGCCGGGCAAGCGCCTCATTGACGGTGACGTGCTTCTGGGCCTGCGCTGCGGCGAGCAGCGGCAGGGCGAGGTTGGGGGTGGTCATGGCGTCGCCTCCGTGACGGTGAGGGTGGTTGCAAGCGGCACGCCGCGGCCCAGCGCGCCGATCTGGGTGATGCGGACATCAAGGCTGGCGACCGGCCCGCCGAAGTCGGCGGTCTGCATGGCGGCGGTGTAGAGGGCGGTCGGCGCGGCAACCGTCAAGATTCGCTTGACGGTTGCTCCGGACAGGATTTCGATTTCGTAGCTTTCCGAGGCCTCCGACATGGGCACGTCGGTCAGCACCCAGCTGTCGGCGGCAAGCGCCCGGTCGCGCCGGATCCAGCGCAGTTCGAGATCGCCGTTCGCTTCGCGCCGCATCCGGGCCTGCGCCGGCGCGAAGGGCTTGAGACCGCGCCCCGCAGGCGTGAAGGTGATCGCCTGCATGATGGCATCCGAAGGAGCGGCATTGCCCGGGCCGATGCGCCAGTTCCAGGGAATGCCGAGATCGGCTTCGCTGGTCGAGAGAGGCTGGACGGCGGCATCAAGCACCACCACGCGCGCGCCCGTCGGAGCGGGATCGCCCATGGCGTCCTCGGTGCCGCGCTGGCCGCGCAGCAGATGGGTCAGTT
>DRPD01000175.1 GCA_011374735.1 Thermopetrobacter sp. | reverse complement strand
CGCAGGCGGCGGGTGGCCGCTTCGGGATCGTCCGCCGCGCACACGGCGGAGATGACGGCCACGCCATCGGCCCCGGCGGCGATCACCGACGCCGCGTTGTCCGCCGTGATCCCGGCGATACCGACGATGGGCAGAGCCGGGGCGCGGGCCCGCATTTGCCGCGCCATGTCTGTGAACGCTTCCAGCCCCGATGCCCCCTGCTCCTTGCTGGTGGTGGGGAAGATGCCGCCGATGGCGGCGTAGCTCAGCGCCTTAACCGGCGATGCGGCCACCTCTTGCGGCGTCTTGTGCGACAGGCCGAGAATGGCCCGCTCTCCCAGCAGCAGCCGCGCTTCCCTGACCGGCAGATCGCCCTGCCCCACGTGCGCGCCGTCGGCCTCTGCCGCCAGCGCCACGTCCACCCGGTCGTTGATGATGAGCGGCACGCCTGTTCCGCCCAGCGCCTCCTTCATGCGCCGCGCCAGCGTCAGCAGGGCCGGGATATCACCGGACTTGTCGCGCAACTGGATGATGGTCGCGCCGCCGGCCGCCGCCGCTTGCGCCACGGCCACCGGGTCGCGCCCGTTGCAGGCGGCCGGATCGACGATGACGTAAAGACGGATCTCACCGCGTCTCATGGCCCCTCCCCCAGCTCGTGCAGGCTGTCGATGAAGGCGATGCGGAAGCTGGCCGGGCCGCGCCCGCGCACCGCGGCGCGCTCGGCGGCGCGCAGGAACAGGCGGTGGGCGGTGATGGCCGCCTGCATGGGCGGCATGACGGCGAGAAAGGCGGTGGCCACCGCGCCCAGCGCGCAGCCATAGCCGACGCCGGCGGCCAGCCGCGGATGGGAGCCAAGGGCATGGACGACCTCGCGCCCGTCGGTGACGACGGCCTTCGGCCCGGTGAGGAACACCACGCCGCCGGCCTGAATGGCCAGCAGTCCGGCCGCCTGTTCGGTCGCCGCGCCGGTGAGCGCCGCCAGCTCGGCGCGGTTGGGCTTGATGATGGTGGGGCCCAGCGCCATGAGGCGGCGCGCGAAGATCAGGCGCGGCGGGCTGCGGTGGATCATGGCCGGATCGAACAGCCACGGGATACCGGCCCGGCGCGCCGCCTGCGCCGCCGCCTGCGCGCCCTTGCGCCGCGCCGCGTCCGATTGCGCCAGATTGACCAGCAAGGCATCGGCGGTGGCCGTCATGTGAGCCGCTTCCGGGGCCTCGAACGTGACCGTCGGGGCGGCGCCGATGGCGGCCAGCACGTCGGTGACGAAGGCGGTGGTGACGCCGCCGATGATGGCGTGCACCTTCGGGCGGCGGGTGCGGATGGCGGCCAGTGGCTCAATCGGCATGGCGCGTCACGCTCCGTTCAGCCAACGGGCATGCGGGCGCGACAAGACTGAATGGAGAAGCGGCGTGGCTGGCATCATCTCCTCATTCCCTCCGCCGGCATGACCCGGATCAGGTTCCATGGGTTGGCGCTTGTGGTTCAGCGCCTCTCAGCCCGCCACACGGGCACCCCAATGAGGTATTGCTGGCGATTTTAGGCGATCGCGCCACGGCCGGCAAGGGGATCGGCATCCGTGCTTCGGGATTCCGGGTATCCAGTGCGCACGGCCGGCATTCGCGAGGCAGGCGGAAAGAACCGAACGCTTCGCCGATGGCCGCGCCGCCTATCTGGATTGCCGGAACAAGTCCGGCAATGACGGGTTGAAGGCGCGGGGGCGCACACGGGTGGAGCCTCTTTTACGGAGCTTCACCGCGAAGGCGGAGAATGGAAAACCGCAGTCCTCTCCCTCGGATCACCAGTCGGCGGAAGTCGAATCCAGCGACCGCTGGCGGTCCCGGCAGGATTCGAACCTGCGACCCCCGGATTAGGAATCCGGTGCTCTATCCGGCTGAGCTACGGGACCTTGCGGATGGTGGTTACATAACCGGCGGGCGGCGGCGCGGCAAGCCGGGTGCCTCTTTTGGCGAGGTTGACGGCAGCGGCGGGCGGCGGCTTTGATGGTGCGGCATGAACGCAGGGGAGGACAGGACGGATGCTGCCGCCACGGACATTCTTCGCGCCGCTCGCCGCCGGAGCGCCGGCGCCGTATCGGGAGCTGCCGGTGAGACTGGAGCGGATGATCCATTTCATCCCGCCGCACGTGGAGAAGGTGCGCGCCAGGGTGGGCGGGCTGATCGGCCGGGTGGACGTGATTCTGGGCAATCTGGAAGACGCGGTGCCGGCCGACGCCAAGGAGGCGGCCCGGGCCGGCTTCATCGCCATGGCGCAAGAGCATGAGTTCGGCGACACCGGGCTGTGGGTGCGCATCAACGCGCTGGATTCGCCGTGGATGCTGCATGACGTGATGGAGATCGTCTCCGCGGTGGGCGACAAGCTGGACGTCATCATGCTGCCGAAGGTGGAGGCGGCGCGCGACATTCATTATCTGGACCGGCTGCTGGCCCAGCTGGAGGCGCGCCATGGCATCGCGCGGCCGATCCTCGTTCACGCCATTGTGGAGACGCCGGCCGGGATGATCAACGTGGAGGAGATCGCCACCGCCAGCTGCCGCATGCACGGCATGAGCCTCGGCCCGGCCGATCTGGCGGCGGCGCGTGGCATGAAGACGACACGGGTGGGTGGCGGGCACCCCGATTACGCGGTGCTGGCCGATCCCGATCCCGATGACCCGCAAGCGCCACGGGCGCGCGGCCAGCAGGACTTGTGGCATTACACGATCGCGCGCATGGTGGACGCCTGCGCGGCGGCCGGCATCAAGCCGTTCTACGGGCCGTTCGGAGACTTTTCCGATCCGGCGGGTTGCGAGCAGCAGTTCCGCAACGCCTTCGTGCTGGGCTGTGTGGGGGCGTGGAGCCTGCATCCGAGCCAGATCGAGATCGCCCGTGAGGTGTTCTCGCCCGATCCGGAGGAGGTGAAGTTCGCCCTGAAGATCGTGGCGGCCATGCCGGACGGCAGCGGCGCGGTGATGGTGGACGGCAAGATGCAGGACGACGCCACCTTCAAGCAGGCGCAGGTGCTGGTGGAGCTGGCGCGGATGGTGGCGAAGAAGGAGCCGCAGAAGGCCGCCCTGTATGGTTTGTGATGCGCCCCCCGGCTGCTAGAATGCGCCGCATGGGTGATTCCATGAGCAGGCTGACGCTGGCGCTGGCGGCGCTGATATGGGCGCTGGCCTGGCCGGTGGCGTCATGGGCCGAACCGGTGCACGGCATCGCCATGCATGGCCGCCCCGCCCTGCCCGCCGCCTTCACCCACTTCCCCTACACCAACCCGGACGCGCCGAAGGGCGGCACGTTGCGCCAGGCGATCACCGGTTCGTTCGACAACCTCAACCCGTTCATCATCAAGGGCCGCCGGGTGTGGCAACTGGGCTCGCTGGTGTTCGAGAGCCTGATGGCGCGCTCCTACGCGGAGCCGTTCTCGCTGTATGGGCTGATCGCCGAAAAGGTGGAGATGCCCGATGACCGCAGTTCCATCACCTTTCACCTGAACCGCAAGGCGCGCTTCGCCGACGGCAGGCCGGTGACGGCGGCCGACGTGGTGTTCTCCTGGCGCACCTTGCGCGATGAGGGGCGGCTCAATCACCGCAGCTATTACAAGAAGGTGAAAAAGGTCGAAACGCCCGATGATTACACGGTCAGGTTCATCCTCGATGGCAAGGATCGGGAGCTGCCGCTGATCCTCGGGCTGATGCCGGTGCTGCCCAAGCACGTCTATGAGAAGACCGAATTCAACCGCACCACCTTGAGCCCGCCGGTCGGCTCCGGGCCTTACGCAGTGGTGGAGGTGAAGGCCGGGCAGAAGCTGGTCTTGCAGCGGCGCAAGGACTGGTGGGCGGCCGATCTGCCCAGCCGCCGCGGGCTGTACAACTTCGACCGCATCGCGCTCGACTACTACCGCGACAATCAGGCCGCCTTCGAGGCCTTCAAGAAGGGCGAGGCCGATGTGCGCTACGAGTCCGACGCCACGCGCTGGGCCACGGCCTATGACTTTCCGGCCGTGAAAAGCGGCGAGGTGATCCGCGAGACGGCGCCGACGGGGCTGCCCAAGCCGCTGTCGGCCTTCGTGTTCAACACCCGCCGCGCCATCTTCGCCGACCGCACGGTGCGCGAGGCGTTGCAATACACCTTCGATTTCGAATGGGCCAACGCCAACCTGTTCCACAAACTCTATGCCCGCACGCATGGCTATTTCGACGGCTCGGAGCTGTCCTCCGTCGGCCGACCGGCATCCGATGTGGAACGGGAAATCCTCAAGGCGGCCGGGGCGAAACTGGAAGAGCGTTTCGTGAAGGGCGCGTGGCGTTCGCCGGTGTCGGACGGCAGCGGGCTGGATCGCCGGAATCTGCGCACCGCCCTGCGATTGCTGGCGCAAGCCGGCTGGCGGCTGGCCGGCGGCAAGCTGATGAAGGACGGCAGGCCGTTCGCCTTCGAGCTGCTGATCGCGGCGCCGGAGCATGAGAAGCTGGCGCTGATCTGGCAGCGCGCCCTGAAACGCATCGGCATCGCCATGACCATCCGGCTGGTGGATTCCGCGCAGTTCACCCGCCGCCTGTTGTCCTATGACTACGACATGGTGCCCTACACCTGGTACAACTCGCTCTCGCCGGGCAACGAGCAGATGTTCTACTGGGGATCGCAAGGGCGCACCCGTGAAGGCACGCGCAACTACATGGGCGTGGCCGACCCGGCCATCGACAAGGTGATCGGCGAGATCGTCGCGGCGCGCGAGCGGGGGCGCTTCGTGGCCGCGGTGCGGGCCCTGGACCGGCTCTTGATGAGCGGCTTTTATGTGCTGCCGCTGTATCACGCGCCGGGGCAATGGGTGGCTTATCGCAAGACGATCAAACGCCCCGCCACCTTCTCGCTGTATGGTTTCATGACCGAGCCTTTATGGCACGCGCCCTGACGTCACCATGCGGGATGCGCCTTGTCAGCGGCGCGGCGATGGGCCATGCAGGCGGCATCAATCCTTCGCTTTATCTTCCGACAAGGGCCTTCCGCCATGACCGACACCACCGACACCCCCCTGCAGGAGATCGAGATCGACATGATCGCCGATCTGTCCTGCCCGTGGAGCTTCATCGCCCGCAAGCGTCTGGACGCCGTTCTGGAGATGCTGGACATCCCGGTGCGCCTGCGCTGGTATCCCTATCTGCTGGCCGCCGACATCCCGCCCGGCGGCATTCCCCGCAAGGACTGGCTGGCCAAGACCCACGGCACCCCGGAACAGGTGGAAAAGGCGCTGGAGCCGATCCGCGTGGCCGGCCTGCAGGACGGCATCGAGTTCAACTTCGAGGCCATCGAGGCGCAGCCCAACACCATCGACGCCCACCGGCTGGTGCGCATGTCACGCGAGGCCGGCAAGGAGCACCAGATGGTGGGCCGGCTCTATGAGCTGTTCTTCATCGAGGGCAAGGACATCGGCGACATCGACGTGCTGGCCGACGCGGCGGCCGAGCTGGGGGTGATGGACACCTTCAAGGCGCGAAAAGTGCTGGAATCCGACCGCGAGACGGACGAGGTGTGGCAGGAGATCAAGGAGGCCCACGAGCTGGGCGTGAAGCGCATCCCGGCGATGATCATGGCGCGCAAATACGCCATTCTGGGGGTGGAGGATCCGGTGACCATCGCCAAGACCCTGCAGATGGTGCAGGCGGAAGCGCAACTGGACACCAACTGAAAGAAACGCCCGCGGGCCGTCGGGCGCGCGGGCGTCTCGTTGGCCTGTCCACCTGTCTGATGCAGGGGGAATGGCCTCCCCGTATTGTTCACAATCGGTAGAGGATCTGATCGGTCCAGAATCGCTCCAGCCGCGCCAGCGCCCGGTTGAGGCGGTCGAATTCCTCTTCATCCATGCCCAGCACGTCGCGGATGGATTGCAGCTGGCGGTCATACAGGGAATCGACGCGGGCCCGCACCCGCTGGCCCTTGTCCGTCAGCCGCACCCTGACCGAGCGGCGGTCGGCGTCGGAACGCTCATGGGAGACATAGCCCGCCTCCACCAGCTTCTTCAGGTTGTAGGACACGTTGGAACCCTGATAATAGCCGCGGCTCTTCAACTCGCCGGCCGAGAGCACGTCGTCGCCGATGTTATAGAGCAGCAAGGCCTGCACCGGATTGAGCTCCTTCTCGCCGTTACGCTCGAATTCATCCTTGACCACGTCGAGCAGCCGCCGATGCAGGCGCTCGATGAGGTTCAGGGCTTCCAGATAACGGCGCTTAACCGGCGCCTCCCGTTCGCCGCCGGGGCGCTCCTTTTGCAGCATTTGATGGGTCATGATCGCACCTGTCACTCACTCGTGTTTGACGCAACAAGGGGCGGGAAGGCTTGTCGTTCCGTTTCGTTCTCGTTGAGCGCCCCCTCTGCCCTCATGCGCACGACCCTAGGGCGGCGGGCGTTAAGATCGCTTCAAGAAACCCGGTAAATTTATGATTAATCGACTGCCATGGGCTGAGGCTTGATCAACTATCCCGCACTCTCCGTCATGCCCGCGCAAGCGGGCATCCATGCTGACGGGCCGAAAATTCCGAAGGTTCAGTTCCTTGACAGCGGATGTCACAACAAATTGGAAAGTCAGCATGGACTCCCGCTTTCGCGGGAGTGACGGGAGGAGAACGGGAGTGACGGGAGGAGAACGGGAGTGACGGG
>DRPD01000174.1 GCA_011374735.1 Thermopetrobacter sp. | reverse complement strand
CGCCGGTTCATGCGTATCTCTCCCCCGTTTTTTCCGCCCTCCGCCAACCGTCACCCGGCAGCCAGTGAAACGGGATGGCACATCGCGTATGCGTCATGCCCGCGAAAGCGCATTGGTATCCAGGGAAAGTTCCAGATAACGTCATATCCGTCTTTCCTTTTCGTCGCTCCCGCGAAAGCGGGAGCCTATGCGGCAGTGCAACACGCTTTTGCGGTGCGCAATACCTTCGGTGTTCAGGTGCTTTCACCGAAAGCTCACAGCATGAATGAGACTCGGCATGGATGCCCGTTTTCACGGGCATGACGGCTTTGGGCGGCAATGGAAAACAAGCCCTGATATCGGGAATGCGTTTCAAGGCGCGAGAACTCCAACAGTATTTCATGTGCTCCCGATTTTTTCTTGGACAGCACTGCGCGGAAGCGGGCATCCATGCGGAATCTCGGTGGAATGATGGCCTCTCGGCAGAAGCACTTGATATGCCAAAGGCTTTTCCGCGCCGCCCCGGTTTGTTGAAAAGCAGCATGGGCTCCCGCTTTCGCGGGAGCGACGAAAGAGCGCGCGGGAGTGCCGAATGAAAGCGCGGGAGTGCTTTCATGCTGTCCGTTCCCTGAACATCGCCGACCCAGAACCAGCTCATTTCAGATACTCCCGCCGCCGGGCCATCTTCATCTGCCGCCACACCAGCACCGCCACCAGCAACAGGAACACGAAGGCCAGCTGGAACTCCGCGCCGAGGATGAAGCCGGCGAACTGCTCCGCCGCGCCCAGCCCCAGCCCGGCGGCGATGACCGCGGCCAGATTGCCAAGGCCCGCCACGATGACGATCATGAACGAGCGGATGGTGTAGGGCAGGCCCATGTAGGGATGAATGGAAAACGCCATGATGACCAGCGCCCCGGCCGCCCCGCACAGCGCCGCGTTGATGGCGAAGGTGGCGGCATACACGCGGTCGGTGTCGATGCCGAGAATGCGCGCCGCGCGCGGGTTCTGCGCCGTGGCGCGGATCGCCTGGCCCAGCCGCGAGCGCTTCAGGAACAGCCACAGCGCGATGCCGATGGCGAAGGCCAGCGCGAAGGCCAGCAATTTCACCTGCGAGATGGTCAGCTGGTTGTCCAGCAGATAGAACTGCCCCAGCCCGCTTTCGGCCGTCTGCACGTCGGCACCGAAGATCTGGTTCATCAGCTGCTGCAACATGATGGAGATGCCGAAGGTGGCCAGCAGCGAGATGAACATGTCGGCATCGACGACGCGCCAGATGACGAGGCGATAGAGCGCCCAGCCCAGCACGAACAGCGCCACCGCCGCCACCGGTATGCCGATCAGCGGGCTGAACCCCGCCTGCATCAGCAACAGGGTGACGAAGCCGCCCAGCATGACGAACTCGCCCTGCGCGACGTTGATGATGTTCAAGACCCCCCACACCAGCGCCATGCCGAAGGCGGCCAGCGCGAAGATGGCGCCGATCCACAAGCCGTCCAGCAGCAGCTGGAGGTTGAGGACCGGCGCCTGGATCAGCAGGCCGATGTTGTCCATCGGTTCTCCCCTCTTGTCAGGCCATCAACAAAAGGGGCGTCACTTGCGCTCCGACCATTTGGGGCGCGGGATGACGGCCTGCGCGGCGGCCCACTTCGAGGGCGCGACCACCACGTATTTGCCGCCCAGCACCTGATACAGCACCATCGGCTTGGCGATGTTCTTGCCCGTCTCGTCGAACTTGATGTTGCCGTAGAAGGTCTGCATCTCCGTCTTGGCCAGCGCGTCCCGCACCTTGTCGGGATCGAGCGAACCGGCGCGGCTGAAGGCGTCGGCGTAGACCAGCACCGCGGCGGCCGATTCGGCGGCCTGATAGGGCGGCGCGTAGTTGTAGGTCTTCTCGAACAGCTTCGCGAAGTCGGCCGCCGAGCCGAACACGCCGTCCTTATAGCTCAGGGTCGGCGCCCATTGCGAGGCGCACAGGGTGTATTCCGCCGCCTTGCCGAATTTCTTGATGACCTTCGCCGAATCGCAATGGGTCATGGCCATCACCGGCACGTCGACGCGCATCTCCGCCACCTGGCGCACCGCCGTCGCGGCGCCCTTGGCGTGGCCGGAGACGACCAGGATATCGGGTTTGAGCGCCTTCACCTTGGTCAGCGTCGCCGACATGTCGTTGAGCTCCTTCGGCAGCTTGTCGTCGATGACGATCTTCATGCCGTGGCGCTTCGCGTCTTCCATCACGCCGGCCCGGATGTCCTGGCTGAACGGATCGTTCTCCATGGCCAGCGCGACGGTCATCTGTTCGGGCTTCTTGCCCAGCTTGCCGGCGTTCTCCGCCGCCAGCGCGATGGCCGATTGCAGATACTGCTCGGAGGTGGAGAGCACCGCGAACAGATACTTGTAGCCCTTGGTGAACAGCGATCGCGACGCGCCGTTGGCCTCCACCATCGGCACCTTGTGCTTCTCCGTCACCGGCGCGATGGCCTTGGTCAGGCCCGACGAATACGGGCCCAGCATGAACTTCACGCCGTCTTGCTTGATCAGCCGTTCGGCCAGCTCCGCGCCGCGCGCCGGGGTGGATTCGTCGTCATAGTATTTCACCGCCAGCTTGCACGTCTTATCGCCGACCTTCACCCCGCCCTTGTCGTTGATCATCTTCACGGCGAGGTCATAGCCGTTCTTGGTGTGCATCCCGTTGGTGGAATATTTGCCGGTGATGGACACCGCCGCACCCATGGTGATGGTGCATTCCGCCAGCGCCGCCGGTGCGCCGGCGATCAGGCCCAGGGCGGCCACCGCGGCGGCCAGTTTCATCCGGATGTGGATCATGATCGTCCTCCCTTGACGGTTGTTATGATGGTGACATGCAGGCTACACCGCAAGACGGGCCGCCGGCAAGCAGCCGCCATTAGCCTTTCGTATCATGCCAGTTGCCTTTTCACATGCGCCACATAGAGCGCCCTGAGCCGCCGCGCCACCGGCCCCGGCGTCCCGCCGCCGATGGCCGCGTCGTCGATCCTCACCACCGCCAGCACCCCGAAGGTGGCCGCGCTGATGAACGCCTCGTCGGCCGCCTTCGCCTCATCGGGCGTGAACGGCCGCCGCTCGATGGTCATGCCCGCCGCCTCCGCCAGCTCCAGGATCACCGAACGGCGGATGCCCGGCAGGATGCGCCGGCCGGTCAGCGGATGGGTGATGATGGCGCCGTCCCTGACGATATACGCCGACGACGCGGTGCCTTCGGTAATGTGGCCATCCTCCACCATCCAGCCCTCGAAGGCGCCGTGCTCCACCGCCTGCTGCCTGGCCAGCACCTGGCCCAGCAGGGCGATCGACTTGATGTGACGCAAGCGCCAGCGCACGTCCTCGACCAGCGCCACCGCCACCCCCGTCTCCGCCCGCGGGTGGGCGATGACGGGAAACGCCCTGGTGAAGGCGCTCACCACCGGCCGCGCGGTGTCGGGAAAGGCGAAGTCGCGATCCGCCACGCCGCGGGTGATCTGCACATAGACCATGCCTTCATCGAGCCGGTTGCGGGCGATCAGCTCACGGTGCATGGCCAGGAAATCGTCGCGGCTCATCGGCCACTCGATGCGCAGGGCGGCCAATGAGTTGTCGAGCCGCGCCAGCATGCGATCGGCGTCGATCAGCCGCCCGCCGATGACCGGCGTCACCTCATAGGCGCCATCGGCGAACAGATAGCCGCGATCGAACAGCGACACCTTCGCCTCTTCCTCCGGCACGAACGCGCCATCGACATGGACGATCCGGGACATGGGGGCGTTTCCTTTCCGGAATACATGCATGGTCAGCCACTCCAGACGGCCATTAGAGCATGTTTCCGAAGGGATGCAACGCCGATATGAAGCCGGCCATGACGGCGGGAAAGCCGTCACGCGCCGGAAGAGCGGCCGCTGATGAGTCTCCCCACGACGGCGGAGACTGGAAGACCGCTGCCCCACCTCACGGATCACCAGTCCGCCACGCCACACGAAAAAGCCACGTGGCCGGGCAAGGCGGAGCGGCCATTGATGAGCCTCCCCACGGCAGGGAGAGACTGGAAAACCGCTGCCCCCACCTCACGGATCACCAGTCTGCGGAAGTCTTGCCGGCGACCGCCGGTGGTGGAGCCGAGGGGAATCGAACCCCTGACCTCAGCATTGCGAACGCTGCGCTCTCCCGACTGAGCTACGGCCCCTGAAGTGGGTTGCGCCCCCCATCTAGGCCGCCGATGGGGGGCTGTCAAGGAAGGCGTGGCGCTTGCCTAAAGGTGGTGGGGCGGCTACATGTGGGCCGACGCTGGAATGCTTCAAGGTGGCGCCGATGAATCCGTTTCTGTGGCTGATCCTCACCGTGCTGGACATCTATTTCTGGATCGTCATCGCCTGGGTGGTGTCCAGCTGGCTGGTGGCCTTCAACATCATCAACGCCCACAACGGCGTGGTGCGCCAAATCTTGTATGGGCTGTCGCGGCTGGTGGAGCCGGTGCTGAGGCCCATCCGCCGTTTCCTGCCCGATCTGGGCGGGCTGGACATCTCGCCGGTGATCGCCCTGATCGGCATCACCTTCCTGCGCCAGCTGATCGTCTGGCTGTGGTTCAGCTACATCGCCTGAGCCGATGGAGGGAGATTTTTTCCACATTCGGGAGGGCCGCCTGCTGGTGCGGGTGCGGCTGACCCCCAACGCGCGGCGCGACGCGGTGGCGGGCGTGCGGGTGGACGCGGCCGGCGAGGCGGCGTTGCGGCTGAAGGTGCGCGCCGTGCCGGAGAAGGGCCGCGCCAACCAGGCGGCGGTGGCGCTGCTGGCGAAATGGCTGAAGGTGGCGAAATCGCGCATCGGCTTGCACGGTGGCGCCACATCGCGCACCAAGACGTTCGCCATCGCCGGACCGCTGGACGACGTGCTGCCGGCCCTGCGCGCGATGACGGAGGCGGACGTGAACGAGGAGCACAGCCGGCCATGAGCGAAGCGGCGATCATCGACGGCAAGCGGCTGGCGGCGGAGGTGCTGGAGAAGGTGAAGGCCGCCGTCGAGGAGCTGCAAGCGCGCCACGGCCTGACGCCGGGGCTGGCGGTGGTGCTGGTGGGCGACGATCCGGCCTCGCGCGTGTATGTGCGCAACAAGGGCAAGCGCACCGTGGAGGCGGGCATGAAGTCGTTCGAATACCGCCTGCCGGCCGACACCACGCAAGACGCGCTGCTGGAGAAGATCGCGCGGCTGAACGCCCGCGATGACGTGCATGGCATTCTGGTGCAATTGCCGCTGCCGGTGCAGATCGACCCGCACGCGGTGATCGACGCCATATCGCCGCAAAAGGACGT
>DRPD01000173.1 GCA_011374735.1 Thermopetrobacter sp. | reverse complement strand
GTTCGGCGGAGATGTCATCGACGCGGCGACCTACGAACGCATGCGCGGCGCGGTGCGGGCCCGGCTGAGCGCGTTTCGCGACCGGCTGAAGGCGGCGGGCAAGGAGGCGCCGCGCCATCTGCTGGGCACGTCGGGCACCATCACCACCATCGCCGGCGTCACCCTGGGCCTGAAACGCTATGACCGCTGCAAGGTGGACGGCTGCTGGCTGACCCGTGAGCAGGTGCGCTCGGCCTGCCGGCGTCTGCGGGCCATGAGCCGCGAGGAGCGCGCCGCCATGGGCTGCATCGGGCGCGAGCGGGCCGACCTGGTGGTGGCCGGCTGTGCCATTCTGGAGGAGATTCTCGAGCTGTGGCCGGTGGAACGCATCCGGGTGGCCGATCGGGGCCTGCGCGAGGGGATTCTCACCGGCCTGATGCGGGAGGACGGCATCGATGTCCGGGCCGAGACGACCTGAGGGAGCCGGGCGGCGGCGCAATCCTCCCGGGCGTGGCCGGCGCCGCCTGAAGGTGAAGGTGAAGAAGGCGCGCGGCAAGACCACCTCGCAGGTGCGCTGGCTGCAACGCCAGCTGAACGATCCGTTCGTGGCCGAGGCGAAGCGGCTGGGCTATCGCTCCCGCGCCGCCTTCAAGCTGATCGGCATCGACGATGAGTTCGGCCTGCTGAAGCCCGGCGCGCGGGTGATCGATCTGGGCGCCACGCCGGGCGGCTGGTCGCAGGTGGCGGCCGAACGGGTGGGCGCGGCGCAAGGCGCGGGGCGGGTGGTGGCGGTCGATTTGCATGGCATCGAGCCGATCCCCGGCGTCGTCATCCTGAAGAAGGACTTCTACGACGCCGATGCGCCGGAGATGATCATGAAGGCACTGGGCGACGCGCAGGCCGACGTGGTGCTCTCCGACATGGCGGCGCACGCCACCGGCCACAAGCAGACCGATCATTTGCGCGTCATGGGGCTGGCCGAGGTGGCCGCCGACTTCGCGCGGAAGGTGCTGGCGCCGGGCGGTGCCTTCGTCGCCAAGGTGCTGCGCGGCGGCACGGAGAACGCGCTGCTGAACGAGCTGAAGCGCGATTTCGCCAAGGTGCGGCACTTCAAGCCGCAAGCCTCGCGCGCCGATTCGGCGGAGCTGTATGTGGTGGCCACCGGCTTTCGCGGCAAAAGCGGGGAATAACCGGGCGCCGGCGCTTTTCCCGCCGCCCGCGCCATGCTAACAGGACTCGCCAACCATTCACCGATTCCCGTCTGGCAGGAGGTTGGCATGAGCGCATCCGGCGGCTTCGACTTTCCCGAATACCTCACCTTCGACGACGTGCTGCTGCAACCGAGGGAATCGGCCATCCTGCCGGCCGACGCCGACCTCTCCACCCGGTTGACGCGCCGCATTCGCCTGTCCATTCCCATCGTCTCCGCGGCCATGGACACGGTGACGGAGGCGCGCATGGCCATCGTCATGGCGCAATCGGGCGGCATCGGCGTCATCCACCGCAACCTGAGCCCGGAAGAGCAGGCGGCGGAGGTGGCGCGCGTGAAACGCTTCGAGGCCGGCATGGTCATCGACCCGATCACCATCGCCCCGGAGTCCACGCTGGGCGAGCTGATGGAGATCAAGCGCCGCCACCACATCTCCGGCATTCCGGTGGTGGAGGCGGGCGGGCGGCTGGCCGGCATCATCACCAACCGCGACGTGCGCTTCGAGACCGACATGGAGCGCAAGGTGGCCGACCTGATGACGCCGCGCGAACAGGTGGTCACGGCGTCGGCCGACATCAGCCCCGATGAGGCCCGCAAGCTGCTGCAACAGCGGCGCATCGAGAAACTGGTGGTGGTGGACGCCGGGGATCGTGTCGTCGGCCTGATCACCGTCACCGACATGGAAAAGGCGGAACAGTATCCGGACGCGGTGAAGGACGACAAGGGCCGCTTGCGCTGCGCGGCCGCCATCTCCACCGGCCAGGCCAGCTTCGCGCGGGCCGAGAAGCTGGCGGAAGCGGGGGTGGACGTGCTGGTGGTGGACACCGCGCACGGCCATTCGAAGCTGGTGGCCGAACAGGTGCGCAAGGTGAAGGACGCCTTCGATGTGGACGTGATCGCCGGCAACGTGGCCACGGCGGCGGCCACCGAGGCGCTGATCGCGGCCGGGGCGGACGCGGTGAAGGTGGGCATCGGGCCGGGCTCCATCTGCACCACGCGCATGGTGGCCGGCGTCGGGGTGCCGCAGCTGACGGCCATTCTGGATTGCGTGGCGGCGGCGAGGAAGCACGACGTGCCGATCATCGCCGATGGCGGCATCAAGTTCTCCGGCGACATGGCCAAGGCGCTGGCGGCCGGCGCGGCGTCGGTGATGATCGGCTCCCTGCTGGCCGGCACCGACGAAAGCCCCGGCGAGGTCTATTTGTATCAGGGCCGTTCCTACAAGGCCTATCGCGGCATGGGGTCGGTGGGGGCGATGTCGCGCGGCTCCGCCGATCGCTATTTCCAGGCCGAGGTGTCCGACGCGGCGAAGTTCGTGCCGGAGGGCATCGAGGGCCAGGTACCCTACAAGGGGCCGGTGGGCAACGTGCTGCACCAGCTGACCGGCGGGGTGCGCGCCTCCATGGGCTACACCGGCGCGGCGACGCTGCCGGAGTTCGCCGAGCGGGCCCGCTTCATCCGCATCACCAACGCCGGGCTGAAGGAAAGCCACGTGCACGACGTGCAGATCACCCGCGAGGCGCCCAACTACCTGCGGCAGTGATCAGCGCCCGCCGGACAACCAGTTGACGATGAAGAACGGCGGCGTGAGCGGCACGGACGTGCACGCCGTGGCCGTCGCCGCTGAAATGCGGATCGCCGGGCGACCTTTCTTGCTTTCTTCCTTGTTATGCCAAGAGTGTTGCTTATTGGTCACAGGTGGCGGGAAAAGCGTCGCGCCGGCCGGGGAAAGCATTGACCGCGCGGGCTGTTGGGGGAACAAAGGAGAGTATCGTGATTCAGGTGTTTTGTTTCACGGCATTCATGCCGCCGGTATCCCGGAATGGTGGCCAACATTAACAACAGGCCGCGTTCCAGGCACAAGCAGGGGATCGAGGGGGCGAATATCAG